>CAUQJU010000055.1:0-7118 GCA_963518005.1 uncultured Campylobacter sp. | reverse complement strand
CGGCGGTTTTTATCCCTTCTAAAAAGCCCTTTATCGTAGGGAAAGCTTTAAAATAGCGCTCGATATATTCCTTTGCCTCGGCGCGCGTGATGCTTACCTGATTTGCCAACTTGCTCGAGCCCATGCCGTAGATGAGGCCAAAATTTATACTCTTCGCCACCGCGCGGTTTTGCCCCTCTGCACTGCCAAATATACTAATCGCCGTGCGCGCGTGGATGTCCTCGTCGTTCGCAAACGCCCGCAAAAGCGCCTCGTCGCGGCTAAAATGCGCGAGCAGTCGCAACTCGATCTGCGAGTAGTCAAGCCCCACGAAGCTAAAGCCGCTTTTGGCCTCAAAGCAGCCTCGCACGTCTTTAGCTAGGCTGCCGCGAGCGGGGATATTTTGCAGGTTCGGGTTTTTAGACGAGAGCCTGCCCGTGCTCGTTCCCGTCTGGATAAAGTTCGTGTATATCCTGCTGTCGGCGTCTTTTTTGGCTAAATTTAGCAGCGGCTCGCAGTATGTGCTTTGCAGCTTATATAGCTCGCGGTACTCGAGCAGCTTAGAGATGACGGGATGCTCCTCGATGAGCTCGGCTAGCACGGCCTCGTCGGTGCTGTAGCCCGTTTTTGTCTTTTTCTTTACGGGTAGTTTTAGGTGCTCAAACAGCACTTCTCCTAGCTGTTTAACGGAGTTGATATTAAAATTTTCGCCCGTTAGCTCGTAAATTTCAGCTGTTAAAGCCTTGATCTTAGCGTCGTTTTGCAGGATCAAATTTTGCATTTTCCCCTGATTTATCGCGATACCCTCGCGCTCCATATCAAAAAGCGTGAGGATGAAAGGAAACTCGTGCGTATCGGCAAGCGCGAGCAGCTCGGGGTCTAGTAAATTTAAAAAGCTTTTGTAAAATTTAAGCGTTATCCACGCATCCTCGGCGGCGTATTTTGCGGCGTTTTCCAGCGCCACGGACGCGAAGGTCTCGCCGCGCTTTACCACGTCTTCAAATTTTATCGTATCGTAGTCGTAGAGCCGCTTGGCTAGCGCGTCCATACCGACGCTTGAACCCGGATCCATGAGCCAGGCTAGTATCATCGTATCTTTAAAATTTACGGGCGGCTCGAGTCCTAGATTTCGCTTTACGACCTTAAAATCATACTTTAAATTTTGCCCGATCACGCAGCCTTTGTAAATTTGCCCTATCGCCCAGGCAGCAAATTTCTCGCTCACCTGCTTCGGCACGCCCAGATACTCGTGCGCCACGGGCACGTAGTAGGCCTCCTCGTCGTTAAAGCAACAGCTAAAGCCGACCAGACGGGCGTTTTGCGTATCGACGTCCGTGGTCTCGGTGTCAAAGGCCACGAGCGTGTCTGCGTCAACGTTTGCCAGCAGTCGCTCGATCTCGCCCTCGTCCGTTAAAAGCCGCGCGTTAAAGCCGAGCTTAAATTTCGCGTTTTCGCCCGTATTTTGGCTGTTTTGCAGCGCTTTTAAAAGGCGGTTTAGATCGTATTCGCGAAGGATGTCCGCTACCTTTACGAGCGGATTTTGCTCGGGAAATTCCGCCCTTTTTAGATCGAGCACGCCCGGCACGTCGTCAAAGAGCGAGGTTAGGCGCTTGCTCAAAAACGCGCTCTCTCGGCCTTCTGCCAGCATACCGCGGATACGTTCGTTTCGCACTAGCGGCAGGTTTTCGTAGATGTTTTCTAGATTGCCGAATTCATTTAGTAGCTTTTTTGCGCCGACTGCGCCTATGCCTTTGACGCCCGGGATATTATCCGAGCTATCGCCCGCGATCGCGAGAAAATCGCGTATGCAGCTTGGCGGAACGCCGTATTTTTCTATGCAGCTCGCGCTATCGTGGTCGATCTTGCTTTGGGGGCTATAGATGCTTACTTTGCCGTCCTCGATGAGCTGATATAGGTCTTTATCGTGCGTCACGATACGTACAAATATATCCCGCTGCTTGCACTCCTTTACGACGCTAGCGATGATGTCGTCGGCCTCGTAGCCTTCGCGGCTAACCGCGGCTAGGCCCATTTTTTCTATCATTTCTATGCACACGGGCAGCTGCTCTTTTAGCGCTGCGGGCGGCTCGGAGCGGTTGGCTTTATACTCGCCCAGGATCTCGTGGCGCAGCGTTTTGCCCTTGCTATCTAGCGCGAAGATGATGTAGTCGCTGGCAAACTCCTGGCGTAAATTCATGATAAAGCTAGCAAAGCCGCTCACCATGCCGCTTGGCTTACCCTCGCGGTTTTTTAGTCCGCTCATCGCGTAGTAAAGTCTGAAAAAAAATCCAAAAGTGTCGATGATCGTTAGCGTTTTTTGGCTCATTTTTTATCCTTTTTTTGGGCTAATTTTACAAATTTTAGGCAAAAAGTAGGCTGATTTTTGATTTTATTTTAAAAGGACGAGAAAATAAAAATGCGGATACCGGCATACCCGCGTAAATCGGCGTAAATTTAATCTCTCAACCGCTTTGCAAGCACTCTGCGCTTCGCGCGATAGTCCGCGCTAGAGCCGCAAAATCGCTTGCGCGCTGGGCGACTAAATTTGGGTTTTAAGCCCGAAAATCATAAATTTAAACGTAAAAAAGAGGTAAATTTCGCCTATTTTGCGCGAGATACTTTAAAAATCTACAAAAATCCCCGCAGGCGCTATCAACCGACTTATCCGCCTAAATATCGCGCCAAGGCTTAGATTTTCGAGCTTTGTAGTTTGTTTGAGGCACTACTTGGCTAGTTTTTTAGGATATATTTTTCTTGCCGTTATGGTTAAAGAGTCTAAATTTACGCACTCATAGCTCCTTGCCGCGTTCTATTTTATATGATTTATTGTATAAATTTTAGATATCTGATAGCGCCTGCGAGCAAATTTTCTAAGCCTGCGTGCGAGATATTTTTTATATCACCTGCGTCCGTTGCGCCGTTTATATCGTAAATATAAAGTCGCCAAACGTCAGTGCCGCGCATGAAAATGTCCGATTTTTATAAATTTTGCAGCGGGATTTTACGTATTCGTAGCCGAAATTTACGGCTAGCTCGTCCAAACGCGCGCAAAAATCATTGCAAATTTACGCGCGCAGCGTCCGTTTTGCTCAGCTTCGTTTGGAGTGCGGTTAATCTTGGAGTTAGCCGTAGATTTTCTTTAAATTAGCAAGATTTGCGCTCAAATTTAAAAGCAGCATATCGGCTGTTACTAGTCTAGCCATCGCGGTGGCTACGACGCTGCCGCGCACGCCGATACACGGATCGTGCCGTCCGCGCAGTTCGCAGAGAGCATCCTCTCCGCGCACGTTTTGCGTCGGCTGAGGTAAAAATATCGACGGAGTGGGCTTAAAATGCGTCTTTATCATGACCTCTTGCCCGCTCGTCATGCCGCCCAGCGTTCCGCCCGCGTGATTTGAGACAAATCCGAATTTCTCGTCCAAATTTGAGCCGCGGCAATCCTCGCCGTCCGCCTCGCTTTTGCATTCGTCAAATTTGCCGCCGTTTAAATTTACCGGCTCGCCCGCGCCGTCAAGAGTAGAGTTATCTACGCCCAAATTTACGCCTGCATACGACGCGCTCATCGAGTCGTTATTTTGGCTGCCGCGCATCTTGCTCGCGTTCATGCCCTCGCCGATCTCTACGGCTTTGACGCCGTTTATGCCCATCATCGCAGCCGCGATTGCTGCGTCAAATTTATAGTATAGCCCCTCGCCAAGCCCGGCCGGTGCGCCGCGGATCACCGTGACAACGCTAGCTCCGACGCTGTCGTGTTCCTGCTTGGCTTTTAGGATTTCCTCTTTCATCGCCTCTTCGTTACCCAGAGAAAATATCTCCGAGCGCGCCGCGAGATCAAAGTCTAACCGCTCGCCGCACGAAATTTCGCCCACGCTCGCCACGCCGCTTTGCACGCTGATGCCAAACTCGCCCAGCAAAATTTGAGCTATCGCGCCGCCCGCCACGCGCACGGCCGTCTCTCTAGCCGAGCTGCGTCCGCCGCCTCTGTAGTCGCGGATACCGAATTTTCGGTAGTAGGCGTAGTCGGCGTGCCCCGGACGAAAGAGTTCGCGTAAATTTTCGTAGTCGCCCGATTTTTGATTTTCGTTTCGGATGATAAAGCCGATCGGAGTGCCTGTGCTCATGCCATCAAACACGCCGCTTAAAATCTCCACGCGGTCGCCTTCGCTCCTTGCCGTGGCAAATTTCGAGCCGCCCGGTTTTCGTTTGTCAAGCTCGCTTTGGATAAAATTTAAATCAATACGCACGCCCGCAGGAAACCCGTCTAGCACGCCGCCGATCGCCGCTGCGTGACTCTCGCCGAACGTCGTTAGCGTTAGTTTGCGTCCGAAGGTATTCACTTGCCCTCTCCTAAAATTTCAAGCGCGGTTTTGGCGGCTTTTTGCTCGGCTTCCTTTTTGCTCTTGCCCGCGGCTCGCGAGATCTCGCGCTCGTTTAGCATCAGCGCGATCTCAAATTCCTTCTTGTGATCGGGGCCTTTTGAGCCCACTAGTACGTATTTTGGTATCTGCGCGAAGCGCGCTTGAGTTAGCTCTTGCAGCGCGGTTTTGTAGTCTTTTACCATGCGATCGAAATTTATATCCGGGTAGCATCTCTCAAAGGCTTTTAGGCTAGCCGCGCGCACGGCGTCAAAGCCGTTTTCTAGATAGATCGCGCCCATCAGCGCCTCGAAAGCGTCTGATAGGATAGATGCTTTTAGCCGTCCGCCGTTGTGCTCCTCGGCGGGCGAGATATTGATGAGTTGGCCCAAATTTAGATATTTAGCCAGCTCGGCGAAGCTTTTTTCATTTACGAGCGCGGCGCGCAGTTTGCTTAGATCGCCTTCGCTTAGGCGCGAAAATTTGTGAAAAAGATAATCTCCGATCACAAGATCCATCACCGCATCGCCCAAAAACTCGAGCCTTTCGTTGTTTGCGCCGCCCTTTACGCTTTTGTGCGTGAGCGCGGTTTTTAGCAGCTTTTCGTCTTTAAATTTATATCCTAATTTCTCTTCCAAATTTCGCATTATTCGCCTTTTAAGCTATTTTTTATCTTTACGGCTTGCTCGCGCGCCATCTCGTCGCAAAGCTCGTTTTGCGGGTGCCCGGCGTGGCCTTTGACCCAGATTGCCTCGACCTCGTGCGGCTTGCTTGCGCTTAGATACTCCTGCCACAGCGGGACGTTTTTTACGTTTTTAAAGCTTTTCTTCACCCAGCCCTCTAGCCACGCATTTACGGCGTTTGCGACGTATGAGCTATCGGTGTAGAGTTTCACGCGGCAGGGCTGATTTAGCGCTTTTAGCCCCTCGATCGCGGCGCGTAGTTCCATTTGGTTGTTTGTCGTGTGCGCCTCGCCGCCGCTTGCCGTTTTTTTGTGCTCGCCGTACTCTAGGATGTACGCCCAGCCGCCGGGGCCGGGATTGTCCAGGCACGAGCCGTCGCTAAAAAGGCATACTGTTTTCATCAGATTTTTCCGTGATGTGAGGCAAAATTTGCACGCTGCCTAGCTCGCTACACATCGGACAGCGGTAAAAATGCATCGGAAAGGCGTTTTTGCAGCTCTTGCAAACGTAGTTAAAGCTAAGCGCGGCCTTGTCGTAGTTTGCCGCTTTTAGTTTCTTTAAAACCTCTAGCTCAAAGCCCAGCGGCGCGCCGTCCTCGTCGCTCATGCCTTTGATGAAAAACAGGCTCTTATACTCGGGATCGGTTAAATTTACGGGCGTGTTTTGATAATAAACCAAATCCAAAACGTCCCCTAGCGGCGGGAAATCGCTAAAATCCTTAAGCCCCGAACCGTTTAAATTTAACCTCTCCATCGCCATACGCCGCACGAGTGCAAATTCGTCCTTTAGAGCTAAAATTTCGCCGATTTTGCCTGCTTCGTCCTTGCTTTTATCCGCTAAAATTTGTAGCGCCTTTATGTAGGCCGTCTGTGCTCTCACGCCCTCGCCGAGTTCTTGCAACGCGTCCAAGGCCTGCAGCGCGCCCTCGTAGTCTTTTAGTTTTTCGAAAATTATCGTTAGCGATTTTAGCGCGATTTGATTTCGCGGAGAGATTTTTAGCGCCTCTAAAAAGACGCTTTTTGCGCGCTCTAAAAAGCCCGCCTTAAAATAAGTCTGACCCAGATCGGTAAAAATTTGCTCCTTTGCCGCTCGGTTTTTAGCCCGCTCCAAAGCCACGACATAGACGTTGATAGCCTTTTCAAAATACCCGCTTTTTGAAAACGTCCCCGCCAAAAAGCACATCGTAGCCGTATCTGCGCCCGAGTTTATCAAAAGCTGCTTATTTTCGTCGCTCAGGCCTTGAGATTTGCCGAATTTTTTCAAAAATCCCGCGATCTCCGCCTTTTCGTCCTTGCTCTTAAAAACGCCCCACGCATAGCTAAAAACGGCGATCACGAGCACCGCGGCGACTAGCACCACGAGACCGAAAATCGGGTCTCTAAATTCGATAAAAAATATATCCAAAATGCCGCTTTCTAAAGTCAAATTTAACGCCGATTATAGCAAAACGATTGTATAATCTCGCTTATGATCGATCCAAAATCAATAGAAAGACTAAAAGCGCAAACCGATATCGTCGATGTCGTCGGACACTATCTGCCGCTGAAAAAAAGCGGTGCGAACTTCGTGTGCGTCTGCCCGTTTCACGACGATAAAAACCCGAGCATGAGCGTGAGTCCGACGCGCGGGATATTTCACTGCTTTTCGTGCAAAGCCGGCGGCGACGCGATCAAATTCGTGATGGACTACGAAAAGCTAAGCTACCCCGAAGCCGTCGAAAAGATCGCCGGACTGCAAAATTTCACGCTAAACTACGTGCGCGGCGGCGAACCGGCGAAGGAAAACAAACACATCCTAGAAAACGCAAACGCATTTTACCGCTCGCTGCTCTATAAAACGCCCGCGGCCGTAGAGTATTTGTATTCGCGCGGTATCACGGACGAGCTAATAGATAAATTTGAACTAGGTTTCGCGCCTGAGAGCGCACAGACGATACGGCTACTGCAAAACGAGCAAATAGAGCCCAAAGAAGCCCTAGAAGTCGGTATCGTAAAGCAAAACGAAAACGGCATTTACGCGAGTTTCATAAACCGTATCACCTTTCCTATCTACACGCACGCCGGGCGGCTGGTTGGTTTTGGCGGGCGCACTATCAGCGGCA
>CAUQJU010000054.1:0-7137 GCA_963518005.1 uncultured Campylobacter sp. | reverse complement strand
GCCTATGACCATCGCATTTTTATTTATCTCGCTATTTGGTCTCATGCTTATAGGCGTTCCCGTCGCCGTTTCGCTTGGAGCTAGTACGGTTTTAACGATGCTGCTTTTTACCGATCTTGACATCGCGGCGATGCCTCAGCTTATCTTTGACGGTATCAATAAATTTGCCCTTATGGCGATCCCGATGTTTATCCTAGCAGGAAATTTACTGAGCAAGGGCGGCTCTGCTAGACGCATTATAGATTTTGCCAAATCCATGGTCGGACATCTACCGGGCGGCCTGCCGATGAGCGCGATATTTGCGTGCGTTATATTTGCAGCGGTTTCTGGCAGCTCGCCCGCTACGGTCGTAGCGATAGGATCTATCATGTTTGTCGCGATTAAAGAAGCCGGCTACCCAAAAGAGTATGCCGTGGGCGGCATCACAACCGCAGGCTCTCTAGGCATTTTGATCCCGCCTTCGGTCGTTATGATCGTTTACGGCGTTACGGCCGAGGTCAGTATCGCGCAGCTATTTATGGCGGGCGTGGTGCCTGGACTGATGCTAGGCGGCATGATGATAGCGCAGACTTATATCGGAGCGAAAAGGCTTGGATTTAAAGCTACTACGCCCGAGCCTTGGAGCGAGCGGATAAAAAAATTCTTCAGAGCTTTTTGGGCGCTGCTAATCGTAGTAGTCGTTATCGGCGGTATATACGGCGGCATTTTCACCCCGACCGAGGCTGCGGCGGCGAGCGCGATTTATGCGCTAATTATTTCGCTATTTGTTTATAAAGATATCAAATTTAAAGACCTGTGGGACATCTGCCTAGAGTCTGCTATCACGACGGCAATGATATTTTTCATCATCGCAAACGCGGTCGTGTTTGCGTATCTGCTAACTAGCGAAAACATCCCGCAAACGATAGCAGACAGCATCCTAGCCGCAAATATCGGCAAGATCGGCTTTTTAATCATCGTAAACATCCTGCTTTTCATCATGGGACAGTTTATGGAGCCCTCATCTGTCGTGATGATTATGGTGCCGCTACTGCTACCGATCGCGACTGCACTAGGCGTGGATCCGGTGCACTTTGGTATCCTGCTAATCGTGAATATGGAAATCGGCATGATTACGCCGCCTGTCGGACTAAATTTATTCGTCGCCAGCGGCCTAACGGGCATGAATCTAAAAGACGTCATCGTCTCATGCTTGCCGTGGACGTTGACGCTATTTATCGGGCTTATTTTAGTAACGTATATCCCGGAGATTTCGCTTTGGTTGCCTAATCTTATGTACAAAAACTAACCTACTTATAAATTTTGCGAGCGGGCCTAGCTAAAGCCTCGCTCGCCTTAAATTATGCCGCGCTAAATTTACCTCAAAAGCCCAAATAAAGCCAAAGTGTCGTATAATTTTCGCAAATAAAAAAGGGGAGATTATGTATAGCGTTAAACTGCATATTTGCTTAAGCGAGGATTTAAAAAACAAGCTTGAAATTTTAGAAAAAATCCAGCCAAAGCCGCGCTTTACGCATGAATTTAGCACTATAAAAAGCTCAAGCGATATCCCTGCGCCCATACCCGACGAAAATCAATATCTCATCATCGCAAGCGAGAACTGCGGACTAAATTTACCCGAGCTAAAAAACCGTATCGGCGAAAACGGTTTTTTGGCGATTTACGCGAGGGATGCGGACAAGATAACGGGCGAACAAAAAGATGCCGCCGATGAAATTTGGCTAGAAAGCGCAAATTTAGACGACTTTTACTTTGAAAAAGCGCTAAATTTGATCGCCGAGCGCAAAGAGGCGTGGCTACAAAAAACGTGGTTGCAGACGACGATAAACTCATCTCCCGATATGATCTGGTTTAAGGATATGGGCGGACTGCACCTAGAGGTAAACGACGCCTTTTGCGAGGTCGTAGATAAGCAAAAAGACGACGTTCGCGGTAAAGATCACTACTATATCTGGAATATCCCAAAAGAGATATACGAACAAACGGGCTACGTCTGCGTCCAGACCGAGGACGACGTCGTAGCCGCGCGCAAAACCTGCCTGCTGGACGAAGAGGTGATGAAGGCAGACGGCAATCTAAGCAAGCTAAAAACGTATAAAACGCCGATATTTGACGGAGAGACGATCATCGGTACCGTAGGCATCGCTCGCGACGTGACGAAAGAGTACGAGTATCTGCAAAATATCGAACATCTAGCCCACTACGACCAGCTCACGGGGCTAGCTAACCGCAACCAGCTGGACGCATTTTTAGACAAGCTAAAAACCACGCATATGAGCATACTTTATATGGATTTAGATCGCTTCAAGCAGGTAAACGACGAGCACGGACATCAGGCGGGCGATAAGGCTCTGGTCGCGATCGCGGAGCTGATAAAGGAGATTTTTAACGACGCTATGAACGTGCGCATCGGCGGAGACGAGTTTATCTCGATATTTACCGACGGCGCGAATATGCAAAGCATAGCGCCTCGCGTGCAAATTTTGATCGACCGATTTTTTAAAATTTGTCAAGAAAATCCACTATTTAACGGACTATCCGTGAGCGCGGGTATCGCAGAAGGCCAGATCGGACACGGCTCGTTTGACCTGCTGCTTCAGCGCGCCGACGATGCTCTTTATAGGGCTAAACACGCGGGCCGCGGTACCTACTGCATAAATCCATGGGATGGTTTTGAGCAAAAATAAATTCTGCTAGCGTTTGTGGGGCGGTAACGATGCGGCGCAAATTTACGGCGACTTGTCAGCGCACATGCGCCTTGGCGGGTGACCGTAAATTTGATATCACTTCTTATCTTTTACTCTAAATTTTATTCAAAATTTGCCGATATAGTTAAAAAGCCAAATTTTAAAAGGATTTTAGATGATAAGCGGCATAAACGGATTTAACGCAAACGTAAATTATGATTTTAGTAGCTCTCATGGGCAAAATTTAAAGACGCATGAGGAAAAAGAGGTAGCGAATTTAGCACCAAATTTAACGGCACGGATTAATTACGATACGGTAAATCCAAGCGAATTAGACTACGACCAACTAAAAATTTGGGCAGACAAGGTTGATCCAAGTAATCTAACCGGTAAAAATTTAAGCATGTGGCTGAGTGCGAAAATGGAGTTTGATAAGGTGGAGGACGGATGGCGTAAGGAACTCGGACTAAAGCCCGGCGAGCCAGTAGCCGTAAGGAGGATATTTTCGCTAAGCGGCTACACGAGAGACGACAAAATCAGCATTTGGGGCAAATTAAACGGGCTTGATTCAAGCGTAAGCAAAGAAAAAGCCGCCGAGCTAAAAAGCTTCGTAGATAGCACGCAAGCTCTGATCGCGCACGCGGGCGATCCGTCCGGTATATTTAGACAGGATGTCTTTAGCGTGGATAAGTTTTTGAGTAAATTTAACGTCGATCTGGGCGGGTTTGGCACAGGGCTTGGCATGCGTAGCGGCAGCGGTCTGGTAATGGACGCCGAGGCCTCGAAACTGCTGGATTCAGACATGAGCGAGGAGGAGTTTAAAGATAAGTGGCTCGAGTACGCGGCAAATAAAATCCTAGGCGAATACGCAAATGTTAAAATTTCGCTCAAAAACGGTGCGCTAAATTTCAACCAAACGCCCGCAAAAGAGCGCATTACGCTTCTTGGGCAAGATCTCGAAACTCGCGTGAGCTACGCGGACGAAGCGAGCAAAAAAGAGTTTTTTAAATTTCTAAAAGACGTATTTAAAAACGGCCAGAGTATCGGAGACGCGCTACAAAAAATCGCGCTAAAAAAGGGAGACTTTGACGAAACGGTCAAAGAAGAAGCGCAAGCAGACGCCGCAAAAGAAAAGAAATTTAAACCGATCAAAGCTACTAGCAAAAGCCAAACCTATGTTTATAGGGATATAAAGCGTGAGTTTTTCGAAAAATTTATCAAAGCCGAACAGGAAAAAGGAACAGACGTAACCAAGCTTTTAGAAGCTCTAAATAAAATCCGAAAGCTAGATATAAATGCCTAAATTTGAAGGTGGTGGTTGCTAAAATCATCAAAAGCAGTATAAATATTTGTATATCGGCACAAAGCCTGTCTAAATTTGACTGAGTTTACGCAAAACGGCGACTTGTCTTATTTCAAGATTTGGTTCAAATTTGGATACAAGTCAAATTTAAATGCTCCAAATTCGGCCTGTCGGCAATTTGCCCCGCAAAGCCGAATTTAAGCGCGAATCACATCTCGTAGCTATCCTCTTCGTCTTCGTCGCCGTATTCGTAGTCGTTCTCGTCGTAGTTATAGCTGTATCGCTCGGACCTCTCGTCGTCAAATTCGGAGTATTCCTCCTCCAAATCTTCCTCTTCGTAGTCAAATTCTTCGCTCATTTTCTCTCCTTTAAAATTATTTTTTCACTTCTTCGACGTATAGGCTCTGGCTAGGGAAGGCAAATCCAAGCCCGTTGGCCTCTACGATGTTCATTATTTTTAACATCACGTCCTCTTTGACGGCCAAAAACTCGCCCCAGACTATCGTCTTTGAAAAGCAGTACACGAGGATATTTATCGAGCTATCGGCAAACTCGTCTACGACGACGAATAAATTTGACTTATAGCCGGCCAGATCGTCAAACGAAACGATGCCTCGGTCGTAGCGGCTAACTTTTTTAGAGCCCATATCGTCGCCCTTTGCGATATCCGGATGATCGATTAGCATCTGTTTTATCTCCTCGACGCACTTTTTGATCTGCTCGGTCGTGGCGCTATACTCCAGCCCGATTAGCATCCTGATGCGTCGTCCCATCTTTCGCCTACTCCAGTTTCGGATCGGATCGCTGGCTAGCTTTGAGTTTGGTACGAAGATAAGGGCATTATCAAAGGTTCGTACGGTCGTTTTTCTAAGTCCGATCTCCACGACCGTTCCCTCGATGTCGCCGCACACGATCCAGTCGCCTTGCGAAAACGAGTTGTCAAAGAGCAGCATGACGGAAGCAAAGAAATTCGCCAAGATATCCTTAGTCGCAAGAGCTACCGCAAGGCCGCCGATACCAAGAGACGCGATGATGGCGCTGACGTTAAATCCAAGCTTGCTAAGCACGATAAGTAGCGCGATAACGAAGATGATGAAATAGGTGATCTTTAGGATCAAATTTATCACCTCTTTGCGCCCGCTTTTTTTGGTGAGTTCGTTGATGAGTACCATGCCGTAGCCGTTTAGTACGCTAAGTATGAGCCAGGTAACGGCGATAACGAAAGTGATCGCTAGGAAATTTGCAAATTTTATCGGCATAGGAGCCGGATAATACGCGATCGAGACGCAAATATCTATCGCATAGGCGATAAGAGTGAGTAGCATCGGGCGCTTGATGATTTCTACGATGCGCCCTTTCGTCTGTCTATCCGAGTCGTGCTTGACGAAAAATTTCATTAACGCCCACAGCGTGAGCCTGCTAAGCAGCGTCGTAAACGAGACGAAAAACAAAAATACGACGAATATAATCGCAGCCTTGCCGACGTTAAATTTACTCGTAAAGGAGGCCTTTTCGTTGATAAAATCGATCGCCGTTTTTAAATTTAGCTCCGAGATGATGTAGTTTGACGTGAGCAGCTCTGCGTTATCGCGCAGATAGTGGAGTATCTCCTCAAGCGTCTTTTTGTGCGCTTCTAGCGCCTCTAGTTCGCCTTTGTGCGCAGCGAGCGCTTCCTCGTTTAGACTATCTTTAAACTCCTTAAACTGCGAGTAAAACTCCGTCTGAAAGCTAAGCAGCGTCTCCTCGACGGCGAGCCTTACGTCCACGGCCTTGCCGCCTTCTTTGAAGATATTTTCCAAATTTAAAAGCGAGGAGTAAAACAGCCCGTCAAGCCGCATACGCTCAAGCTCGAGCATGTTTTTGACGTATAAATTTTGATTGTCCGAGTTTTTTAGCCGTTTGATTTTTGATTCCAAATTTTGCATTTCGCGCTTAAATTTCTGCACCTGCTCCTCGTCGATTTCGATTTGCATGATGAGGTAGGGGATCTGCTCGATTAGCTTTTCTTTTTTCTCCGAGACGGTTTTAAAAAGCACGTTTTTATCGGCGGTTTCGTTATTTTCGGCGGATTGGGCCTTGATAACGGCGATCTGAGCGTTTGCTTCGTTGATTTGATTTACGACGCTTAGGATGTCTGTCGCGTTTAGGTCGTCGATTTTGGTATTTGCGAGTAAATTTAAGCCAAAGCACAGCGCAAAAACGGCGACTAAAATTTTTCTCATTTCTCGACTCCTAGCAGCTTAAAGCTCTTCGTCGCGAAGTTATAGTTGTAGATTTCGCCCGTTTCTATTATGTAGTGCCAAGCGTAAATTTTTAGCTCCTCGTCTTTAAATTTAGCCTTGACGTCGGGATAGCTCAGTAAATTTTCAAACGAATTTACGAGGCTAAGCCGTTCGGTTAGCCACTCTCTTTTTGCGATATTATCGCCAAAAAGCTTTTGCACGCGCTTTTTTACCGGCTCAAGTAGATCAAGCCAGCGCTTAACGTTTGGCGTTTTGCTAAATTTAGCCTCATCCATCCACAAGGCCGCACAGCCGCCGCAGTTGCTATGTCCGCAGATGATGACGTTTTGCACGTTTAGCGTTTGCAAGGCGTACTCGATCGCCGACGTCGTAGCCAAAAACTCCTCGCTTTTGCGGTACGGAGGCACGATGTTTGCGATATTTCGTACGACGACTAGGTCGCCTGGCATCGTGTTTGTTATGAGGCTAGGCACGACGCGCGAGTCGATACAGCCGACAAAAAGAGTGTGCGGCGTCTGCTTCTCGCCTAGGCTTTCAAAAAGATCTTTGTGTTCTAAAAAATCTTCTTCCATAAATTTAACGGCGCCGTCTAAAATTTCTTGCATTGTATTTTCCTGACAATTTTTTAAAATATTATATCAAAAACGTTTCAAACTTCGTTAAAATTTTTTAAATTGCTTTTTACGCGCCAAATTCAGCGATTTTTTATATTTTATTTACCTATTTTTGGCTAAATTTGCATCAAAAATTAAAAAGGAGAGAACATGAGTTTATATGACAGAAACTATGCAAGCTCAAGCGAGCATGAGGTTGTCGGCGAATATTCGCAAAGCGCGCTTAGTACGTTTATCAAGCAAACCTATCAGCTTTTCGCGGCTTCGCTTTTAGCCGCCAGCGTCGGAGC
>CAUQJU010000053.1:0-7176 GCA_963518005.1 uncultured Campylobacter sp. | reverse complement strand
GGCAGGTACTCGTAGGCTTCTTGATTTTTGGAGATAAAGCCGCCGATTTTAGGCAAAATTTTACCTAGATAAAAGTCGCGAACGCCGGTTAAAAGCCCGCTTTTTTTGCGTTTGGTAAACTCAAGCACCACGACATACCCGCCCGTTTTTAGCACTCTGTTAAACTCTCTTAGCGCGGCTTCTCGCTCGACCACGTTTCTGATACCGTAGCTGATGCTTAGCACGTCCATCGAGCCGCTATCAAGCGTCGTTTGCGTCGCTAGCGCCTCGATAAATTTAAACTCTGGGAATTTTTGTTTGGCGACTGCTAGCATGCCGCTTGAGGGATCGACGCCGATTAGATTTTCGATTTTTGCGTTAAACTCGCCCGCCGTCTTTTGCCAAAAGCCCATCATATCGCCCGTGCCGCATGCGACGTCTACGATATTTACGCTTGAGTCTTTAAAATTTGACAGAACCGTTTTGCACGCGATCTTGCGCCAGCTCACGTCCGCGCCCATGCTTAGCACGCGGTTTGCTAGGTCGTAGGTAGGCGCGATGTCGTTAAACATCTGAACTATTTTTTCTTGTTTTTCCATTTTTTCTCTTTAAATATAGTAGATTTTTAAGCCGCGCGAAAGCTTTGTGAGGCTTTTTAAAATTTTAGGCTTTAAGCCCAAAATTTCGCTTCGCAGCTCGTAGATTTTTTTGTAAATTTTAGCTTGGAGTTTGTCTATTCGCTTTTGCTCGGCGCCGCTTTTTACGTGCGCGAGCAGGCCTAGCCAGACGTCGGCGTCTTGCAATGAGCCGAAAACTTCTTGTAAAATTTTGGTCTTTTTAAAGCACTTTTTGGCTGCAGCAAAATCAAAACCGCCGCCGAAAATCTCGCTTAGGTACCTTAGTCTTTTTATCTCGATGCGGCACTTGTGAAACTGAGCGTTTTCGGCTGTTTGGCTCAAATTTGAGAGAGATTTTTTAAGGCGTAAAATTTGAGCTCGTATGGATTTTGCGGCGAGTTTTTTTATCGGCGCGTCTCCTAGCTCGCCTTTAAAAAAGTCGCTTCCCTCGTGTAAAAATACCTCCCAGTCGCGTAAAATTTCGTTTGCTTCGTCGCTTTGTAGCTCGGCTTGGACATTTTTGGCTAGGGTTTTGCTTAAATTTTCTAGCTCGCTAGCTAGCGACTCAAAGCCTTTTTGTCTTTGTAAAAACTCGCAAAACACGTCTATATCGCGTTTTTGGTTGGTTAGCTCGGCTAGTTTTTTAAAATTTAGCAGAAAATAGCAAGCCATTTTTCGGTCGAAAACTGGAGTGAAAAGTTTGAGCAAAGAGCGGGTTTTGCGCAAATTTATGCGGATCTGATGCAGCGCCTCGGCATCGCTAGAGCTTGCGTACTCGTTTAGGTGCTTGCTAAGCAGCGTAAAAATCTGAAAAAACACCGTCCGCATCGCGTCCATCGCGCCGATGTAGCTTGGTAAATTTAGCTCCAGCCCCGGACTGTTTTGTAAAATCTCAATGCTCTTTTGCGCGTCGAAACTGCCCTGCGGCAGGCCAAAAAGCGCTAAATTTTTATTTTTATAGCGTTCGTCTTCCGTGACCTCGCCGGTTATGTGAGCGGCGATAAACTCGGGCGGGTTAAACTCCGTCGCCTCGCGCTCGCTAGCAAACTCGGCCTCAAAAGTAACAAGCCCCTCTAAAGCGCCATGAAAAATATCGACGTTGCAGGCGGCGCCGTCAAGCCGAAATAAAAATCTCGTCTTTTTTATAGGAGCGGCGACTGCGTTTTTTAGGGCTTTTTTAAAGCTTTTAGCGTCCGTTTCGCTCTCATTTTCCTCGCGCGCTAGGCCGATGCCTGATTTTTGAGCGATCGTAAAAACGCCCGAAGCCTCGCGAAATCTAACCTCCTCAAGCGGAGTGATTTTGACGTAAATTTGCGTCACCTCTTTTTGCTCGGTGCCGATATCGCGGGCCTTTAGCTCGCTTATGACGGCGGCGTCACGCAGGATAAATTTACGCTCGATCTCTATCAAATTTCGCTCCTTAATATGAAAAATTGTATCAAAAGGTAGCTTAAAGTGTAAAATTTGCGAGCTTTTGCCGCCGACCTTGCGACGCGAAATGATTTTTTAACGCAAATAACGCTAAAATCAGCTTAAATTTGAAAGGAGTTTGGATGAATAGAAAGCTAAATTTTAGTGCGGGCCCTTCGGCTCTGCCTCTTAGCGTGCTTGAGCGCGCGCAAAACGAGCTCACCGACTATCAGGGCAAGGGCTTTTCGATAATGGAAATCAGCCACCGAAGCAAGATTTTTGAAGAGGTGCACTACGGCGCGATGGCTAAGGCGCGCGAGCTATACGGTATCGGCGAGGAGTTTGACGTGCTATTTTTGCAAGGCGGCGCGCATTTGCAGTTTGCGATGATACCGCTAAATTTAGCCGCCAAAGGCGTCGCGCAGTACGCCGACACGGGCGTCTGGACGAGCAAGGCGATCAAAGAGGCCGCAAACGTGGGCATCGCTTACGAAGTGGTCGCTAGCAGCAAGGAAACCTCCTACGACCGCATCCCAGAGGTCAAATTTAGCGATGACGCCGCATACGGCTACGTCTGCACGAACAACACCATCTACGGCACGCAGTATCGCGAGCTGCCTTACTCCAAAGCCCCGCTAGTAGTCGATGCATCGAGCGATTTTTTCTCGCGGCCGGTTGATTTCACGGACGTGGGGCTGCTCTACGGCGGCGCGCAAAAAAATGCCGGCCCAAGCGGCTTAACCGTAGTCATCATCCGCAAGGAAATGCTCGAGCGAGCCTGCATGGAGCGCACTCCGACGATGCTTCGCTACGATACGCACGCTGGCGCTGCGTCGCTATACAACACGCCGCCGACCTTTGGCATATATCTGCTAAATTTGACACTGGGCTGGGTGCAGGAACAGGGCGGTCTAGCGGGCGTAAACCGGATCAACGAGCAAAAGGCGGCGCTGCTTTACGGCGCGATCGACGGCTCGGGCGGCTTTTACAAAGGTCACGCGCAAAAAGATAGCCGCTCGCTGATGAACGTTAGTTTTACCATCGCAAACCGCGAGCTGGAGGCGGCCTTTATCTCCGAGTCCGAAAGTGCGGGCATGCTGGGACTAAAAGGACACCGTCACGTAGGCGGCATCAGAGCCTCTATCTACAACGCAGTGAGTATCGAAAACGTGCGGACTTTGGCTGAGTTTATGAAAGAATTTGCTAGGAAAAACGGGTAAATTTGACTAGACGCGTCGCGCGAATTTAGCTTTGCTTCGGGTAAATTTAAGCCCGAGGCTAAACTGGGCGGTGCATTAAATTTTGCTTTTTACCGAAATTTAAGCGGCTTTGGCTTGGGAGCGGCTGCTCAAATTTGCTTTGGTTTTACGGCGAGCCGATTTTAAATTTACCTAGTTAAATTTAGCTCGCGCCCGCCTTTTGTTATACATTTTAATTTGACCGCGCGAAGCAAGATTTGGAGAAAATTTTGAGAAACTACGACGAAAATCCGATAATCATAAACGACTACGGCGCCTATTTTGAAAAAAATGCCATTATTTTTATAAGTATTTTTTCATTTTATATGTTTTTTACATCTGATTTTAAATTGATATAAATTTTTGATATTCAAAATTTAAGTTACTTAGTTTGGCTACTTTTGCTTATATTTTTGCTACCTTTTATATTTTGCTGGTGTCTTAGATGTAAGGACAGACCGTCATATTTTAAATTTGAAAAAGAAAAAATAGCATATGTATACCACGAGCCGATAAAACCTATTTCTAAACAAATCATTCATTGGCTATATTTTAGCAGTGCGGTATATGAGCCAAAAATTTGCGATATTCATGATATAAAAGAGATAAATTTCTGCGTTGTTTCCGAGCTTTTTAACAGATTTGGCAGGTTTCATTATTTTAAGCCTTATGAGCTTTACAAGAAAACATCTATCGGTGTCCATATCGGTAAATCAATACTTTTTATTTACTATACTTTAAATTTTATACTTATTTTACCTTATAAAATTTATAAATTTAAAATTGCCAAAGAGCCCATAAACCTCTTAAATAAAAATATCGTAATTAAATTTAAAAATCGCAACTATTATTTGATAAATATTTACTCTAGGCGGGATTTAATTAAAATTTTAAATTATTTTAAAGATAAAGATATCCCAATCATGAACAAAACAAGTTTTATACCTCAATGTCAAAATATGGGGTTATTTACCGATAAAAATGAGGTCTGGAGCGACGATCCAAACGATACGGAAATACCAAAAGACGACTGGAAGCGCAAGATGAGGCGGTTTTTTAGTTTGGAGTAAATTAGGCTTGAGTTTTTTGTCAAATTTGCATATAAATTTGCTTTTAGTTAGCCGCTAAATTTTAACTACGTTTAGCTAAATTTACATATCTATTTTTAAAAGTAAACGCGCAGGCGAGAAGATTTTTGAAATTAAAAATATTTAATTAAGTAAAAAATCTATTATATAAATGTATAATAAATAAAAAATAGGAAAAAATGTGGAAAAAGAAAAATACGAAGAAAACGTAGAGAATGAATTTGACGAGGAATACGACAAGGAATTATACGACGTGATGCGTATAGAGACTGCCGACGGTAGCGGAGCCTATATAGAGATAGTCATGCCTAAAACGCTTCTTAGCGTAAAACGAGCTAAATATATCGGCGGGTTATTTGAGATTTTGTTTCAAATCGTTATGCTTAGCGCATCTGTTTATTTGACGTTAATCGGTAATAATTATTCGTTTATCGGTATATTAGGTATTTTTTATTTTATAAAAATTTACTTTTATTCGTATTTTATAAAAAAGATATCCTGCTACGATACTTTCTTAAGTATTTATTATTTGTTTAGAGAAAGAAGCGTGGATTATGAAGAAATAAAATACGTTAAAGTTATAAATAAATATATGATTATAAAAACCGTCGATTCCGTATTTTATTTTGCAAGAGTTAATTTATCGTTATTTAATGCTGGCGATATTAAAAATTTGGAAGAGTTTTTAATCAATAAAAACGTAAAGATAATGAAGCGATAAATTTAAGCGTAGATATGCCGATAAAAGGCGAAAAGTCTTTTAGATTTGCGATGTTTATGGCTCATATCGCATTTTCACTTTTTGCGGCGCGGTTGGTCGCTGCGTGCTATTTGTATCATAGTTTTGTACCGAATTTACCGGTACCTATGGGCGTTTTGAGCGAAATTTTAGCCGGCGTATTGATCGGTATCGCGATATTTCCGTCTCAATTTTACTCTAAAGTTTGATTCATGCGGAATGCCTAGATATGCGAATTTTGGTTTTAGTAAATTTATAGCGGTAATCTTCGTTTTTCCTATCGTAATCGGATTTTTATTTGATATTGGGCTTTTATTAAAAATAATAATGTTTATAAAGCATTATATAGATCGCTTTGTTATTTTCGTAGATAACGAATGCATCGCAAGCGCCGTTCGAATACTTGAGGCGGCAGTAGTTACGATATTTACCGTCAAATATTTAATATATTATTTTTTGATTATATTTTTTTACTGCATATTGTTAAGTATAAATTTAATCATTCGCCTTCAAATGCTATGAAAGTTTAAATTTAGCCTAAAGTAGCCGTTTGCAATCTTTTCTCGCGCCTGCGCCTTAGGATTTGAAAAGCCTCAAATGCGAGTTTAGCCGCCAAAACCGCGATAAAAATATGCCTAAAGGCATAAATTTTGCCTAAAATTTTATGTTTTTTAGCGAGTTTTAGCGCGAGCGATTTAAACGCCTGCATGGGTTTTGATTTTAACTCACCGACTAATTTATCTTTTAGCTCGCAAAGCAAGGCTAAGGCGACGTCTTTTGCGTATTCTCGTATCTTGGGCGAGTGGCGTTTTGGCGCTTGCTGCTCTTGCGCGGCGCTGTAAATTTCATCTAGTTTTCGCATAAAATTTTGCCGCGCGTCTTTGCCTTTTAGTATTTTTTCGCCGACTTGGCTTATCTCGTATATCCCGCGTCCGGTTTTTACGACTAGTCTTTGCGGAGGCGGCAAATTTAAAATCGCTGCGCTTGCGGCTAGCGCATTTATGAGCGCGTCGGCTTTGCTTTGCGAGGCGTTTATGCTTTTTGCTAAAAACGCTGTTATTTCCTTTCTGCTCGCCTTTTTTCTATCGTTTAAAAACTGCGCCGTTAAAAACAATCCTTGATAATCCATTGCAAAAACTTTCATATTATATTAAATTGAGAATTATACTTAAAATATATCAAAATAAAATAAAATCTGAAAATATCTTGATTTTATCACGGTAAAGCTAAGTTAAGCGCCGTTTTGGCTTAAAATTATAAAACGGCAAATGGATTTGGGCCGAATTGTCGTTTTAAAGCCCGTAAAACAATATGGGGCGGGTTTTTGCGGCGTTTTTTATAATTCGGATTTAAGGTGCGCGGCAGCTATAAATTAACGGCAAAATACCGTAAACACTCGTTTCAAGCTTTGCTTTTTAGCGCTCAAATACGCAAAATCAAGTCGGTAAAATCGCTAAATTTTTATCCGAGTAGATAAATCAAAGGCTATTTCGCGCTTTAAGGCATGAATTAAAATCGTAAAACCTCGCGCCGGTACGAGCCGCGCGGGTAAACTGGCGCAAGCAGCCGCATATAAATTTAACCCCGATTAATAGCAAAAAATCTTACAAAGAGCGTTTTGGCGAAGTTGCAGGGCTTTAAAGAGCAAAACCTATAGCTAAAAACCGCTTGGATGCCTAGATTTGCGGCGTTTATAGATTTAGGCGCTAGCAAACGAAAAATCGCCGCTATGCAAGCTAAATTTA
The DNA here is from genome assembly GCA_963518005.1 of uncultured Campylobacter sp. Taxonomy (GTDB): domain Bacteria; phylum Campylobacterota; class Campylobacteria; order Campylobacterales; family Campylobacteraceae; genus Campylobacter_A. The sequence goes on along the minus strand of CAUQJU010000053.1, from coordinate 360 downwards.
GCTCAAAACAAGCCAAATCTTAAAAATAAAACCCCGTTGCCGGGCGTATCCCCCTAAATTTAACTCAAAAGCAAGCCAAATGAGCGCGCGATTGATATACCGCTTAAATCGCGTCATTTAAATCGCCGCCAAAAGCGTTTTGCAAGCGAAATTTTAGCTTTTATCGCAAGAGCGAGTTTTACGGCTCTGCTTGCTTTAAGCGCGCTACGAGGGTAAATTTAAGCCAAGAAAGCGTCTTTAAGAATGCGTATTTATTAATGCGTTAAATTTACGTTGAGTATTTGGATTTTGATCGGCGTTTATAAATTTAGGCGCTAGCAAACGAAAAATCGCCGCTATGCAAGCTAAATTTAGCTCAAA
>CAUQJU010000052.1:0-7218 GCA_963518005.1 uncultured Campylobacter sp. | reverse complement strand
TTTCAAACCCCAACGGGGTAAATTTACACTTATTTTTGGAATATTCCTCATTCTAGCGAAGTTGAGTTTCAAACCCCAACGGGGTAAATTTACACAGCCGCTTATTACTGTAGCGGCTCTCTTCTTCACAAGTTTCAAACCCCAACGGGGTAAATTTACACAAAAAACTTACGCGCAAGACTCTTAGCAACACGAGTGTTTCAAACCCCAACGGGGTAAATTTACACAGCACCAAAACATTCATATTTAGGGCTATTTGCGATAAAAGTTTATATTTTTAGGCCTTAAAATAGCCTAAATTTAACCGCTCGAAAAATCTAAAACGCGAGTATATCGCTATTTTCGAAACTTACAAAAAGCTTTATCGCCTTAGCGGGCAAAGAAATGCGAGCAAAAATAGGTAAACATAAGCTGCAAAAATAAATAAATCGGCATAAAACCAACAAGCCCGGTTAATAAATTTGCCGCAAACGACGTAGTGACGGTTTTTGGGCAGACTTGGGTGCCGTTATCTCGTAGCGGCCAAGATCACTGCGCCTTTGATGCACGCGTATCGTTTACAAAGGCGGCAAAATACCAAAACTACGCGGCGGCTCGACTGAGTTAGCGCCTTTAACGCAGGCAAAACGACGCCGTAAAAAAGAGCCGACAGCGACCAAGCATACCTTTAGCGTCGCGTCTTAAGCGATCTTGGCTACTAGAGCCGCTGCAACCAAACCCGTCTTTGCCGTTTGCATGTCGGGCGAGTCAAAAACCGAGCCGATTGCTTGCGGATTTGCTTTTAGCAGAAATTTACCGCCTTGCTTGCTAAATGCTTTTTGGGCAGCGCGCTAGGTAAATTTAGCGCTAGAGCGCATTATCGGCACTGCAAAGGCGCAAGTCCAAACGGTGCTTAAGCTAGAAATTTACGATTTGCTATGCCAAAAGCTTCGCCGATCGCCCGTTTTTTCGCACTTCTTTGAAAAATATCCGCAGCGCCTTTTGCTCCTTTGCGCCGATTTCGTAGCTGATAAATTTTAGATACCATTTGATATCATCCGCGCTGATGCCCCTAGTTTGGGCGTATTTGGCGAGGATGTAGTTTGGGATTTTGATATTTGCTCGCAAAAACTCGCACGCCAGCCGCTCATACGCGCCGCGCCCCTTCACGCAGGAAAATCTCCCGAAAACAAACGGCAAGCCCGTCCGCTCGCTCCACGCCCGCCCAAGGTCGTAAAACGCCTCCTCGCCTTCCCGCAGATACGCCTTTAGCGCGCGGTCGCCGATGAGTACCTCGCCCTCAAGCCCCAGAACTCCTGCTAGCGCGTTTGAGCTCGCAGACGCTGGATCCGGGCGCGCGGCGGTACCCTTTCGCACGAGCACGCTTTTGACGTCGCCCTTAGCTACGATACCCAGACTCACCTTTTTGTAGCGTTTTTTGCCGCTTTCGATGCTTGATATCACGGCGGCATCGATCCTGCGGCAGCACAGGTCGCGGTTTAGTTTGCTAGGCACCCCTTTTTTAAATTCGATGATTTTTTTGTCCTGCGAGCTTAGGCGCGAGCGCTTTAAAAATACGTGAAAAGGAAGCAAATTTAGATAATCAATCTTGCCAAAAATCATAAAAACTCCGAATTTATAAGGATTTGCGCCGTTTTAAAACGAGCTAAATTTAAAGCCGAATCCAACTGTAAAAATAAATTTTCGTAAAATCCAAATCATAGCCCGCGTCAAAAATACGGGCTGCAAGCCTTGCTACGATAGCGCAAATTTAACCGATTCGCGCCGCAAAATATATCCGCTCCAAAGCAAAGCACCAAAAAGGCGCGGGTCTAGCTCGCCTAGCAAAACTCGCCACAAAATGCGGCAATGAAAAACTGCCAAAACGCGCCGAGCTTGCCACCTAGCTTGAGTTCCGAAGCTATCTTTTAATGCTAAATTTGAAAAGCGGCGACTCCGCGCAGGAAATTGCCGCTAGCGGTGCAAATTTAGCTCAAGGCCGCGCTGTTTTGCGCCATTAAATTTGGTATTCGTGCTCTTCAAGCTCGTCGTTTAAGAGCTTCGTAAATCTCGCCGCATGCGCCTCTATCGCGCTATCAGGTACGCCCGGCTCCACGCCGCAGCTAGCAAAGATGCGCCCGTAAACGAGCTCGCAAAAGTCCGCGCAGCACTGAAGCGGCAGCAAAATCTCGTTTAGGCTAAATTTGATCGCGCCGTGCTTGGAGTATTCGCCTAGGCCGCCGCCCGCGCTAACGGCGATTTGCAGCTGTTTGCCCGCGATCTTCGCGCCCTGCCCGTAGGCAAAGCCGCGGCTAAGCACGTAGTCGATGTATGCCTTTAGCATCGAAGGCACGTTAAAGCCCATCATCGGAAACAAAAACACGATGCGATCGGCGCGCAAAAATGCCTCCTGCTCTGCCGCGACGTCGATTTTAAGGGCGTCGGTGCCGTATAGCCCCTCTAGGTGGCGAACCTCGGCGCCTGCGCTTTTGGCGGCGTTTGCCAGCGCCTTGTTTAGGCGAGAGGCGGCGAAATTTGGATGAGATAAAACTACTAGCGTTTTCATTTTGGCTCCTTTTTTGATAAATTTTAGAGCGTTTGCGATTTTGGGGCGTTAAATTTAAGCTTACCTGCGCAAATCAAGCTCGCTGCGGCGCGGTTTTGACTCGAACTTAGCCGCTAAAATCGCGCTAAATTTGATCCAAAGCCTAAATTTTCGCTCCAAATAGCAAAAGTCTTATTTTTGAGAAATTATATCATCAAAAGCATAAAAAGGGATTAAGGCGGGCGCAAAAATAGCCTCTGCAAGCGGAGCTAAATTTAGCTCAGCAAACAGTCTTAAGCGCGTAAAATCATCGCTAGAGGCGGCGCAGTCTGTGGCGCGTCTATTTGCTCGTCGGTTTAAAATCAGTCCGAAAATCAAAAATGGGCAACGTTTAAATGCCCATTAGCGTATGAATTTGCTTTTTGGCGGTTGGATCAGTGGGGTTTTTACCCCCCCCCCCCAACGGGGTAAATTTACACTTGGAGCTTTGGGCTCTGTGGTTAGGATGTTTTTTCCGTTTCAAACCCCAGCGGGGTAAATTTACACTAAAGACCGTGTGGGCGTTCCACCCGATGAGAAAGGTGTTTCAAACCCCAACGGGGTAAATTTATACTTTGCTGAAAGGATAAAAATGTGGTTTCTAAACGTGTTTCAAACCCCAACGGGGTAAATTTATACATTGTTTTAGGGTGGGTTTCATTTTTACTCCTCGTTACGTTTCAAACCCCAACGGGGTAAATTTATACCCTGTCGTACCACCTGCGAATGAACATTTCGCTCAGGTTTCAAACCCCAACGGGGTAAATTTATACCGGGCAAAAAGCGCGTGAACTGCTTTTCTTTTTTGTTTCAAACCCCAACGGGGTAAATTTATACGTTGGTATAAGAATGGAGCAAGACGAAAGCAAGCGTTTCAAACCCCAACGGGGTAAATTTATACCTGGTGACGATGGCGTTTTAATCGACGAGGATGAGTTTCAAACCCCAACGGGGTAAATTTATACGCTTTTTAATTCTTTCTTGTATTCAGTGTCAAGCACGTTTCAAACCCCAACGGGGTAAATTTATACAAAAACGGCATTAGCACCAGTAGCAACAGCCTGCGCAGTTTCAAACCCCAACGGGGTAAATTTATACAAATAAGGGTTTTAGGCGTTAGCGAATTTGATGAGTTTCAAACCCCAACGGGGTAAATTTATACGTCGTAAAAGCATATATTAGGGGGATACATCCCCCGTTTCAAACCCCAACGGGGTAAATTTATACTAGCGAGCCCGTAGAGCCACGAACGAAGATCGCCGTTTCAAACCCCAACGGGGTAAATTTATACGGCTATTTGCTGAAATAATAAAAGCGTTGGAGAAGTTTCAAACCCCAACGGGGTAAATTTATACCCTTACGGCCACGGCGGACGCTCTGGATAATCTCTGTTTCAAACCCCAACGGGGTAAATTTATACCGATGTAGTTATTGACGCCTGCTTTTAGCGCGGTTATGGTTTCAAACCCCAACGGGGTAAATTTATACGGAATACCGACCAGCTCGGCAAACTCACGCTTATTGTTTCAAACCCCAACGGGGTAAATTTATACGACGAGCATGAGCATTTTGAGGTGATCGCCACATGTTTCAAACCCCAACGGGGTAAATTTATACAGCGCCAAAACACTCATATTTAGGGCTATTTGCGATAAAAGTTTATATTTTTAGGCCTTAAAATAGCCTAAATTTAACCGCTCGAAAAATCCAAAACGCGAGTATATCGCTATTTGCGAAACTTACAAAAAGCTTTATCGCCTTAGCGGGCAAATAAATACAAGCAAAAACGGGCAAATACAAGGTGCAAAAGTAAAAATCATCATAATAAACATCAAACAAATAAAAACACCGCAACAAATACGGCATCTTTAATCAAATCTCACTCTCGCCAAATACAAAATACAGACGCGGACTTTTGTAGACAGTGAAAGAAATTTATATTTATAAGACTAGGGCTAAGCGAAGCGTAAATCCGCTTAAACCGGCGTTAGCGCAACCATCTAAGCAAAATGCGCTAAACCGCAGTAATAAAATGCTGCTCCAAAGCAAAATTAGCAAAAATAGGCAAAATACTAAACCTAGCTTAAAGCCTATTTTTACAAACGCAAACGATCAAAGGTATCTAATCTACAGGGTTTTAGTGATTTAGACTTTTGTCTGCTCGCTACATCCAAAGCCTCGCCATATTTTCGCGCCACCGTTTTTCAAATATAACTAAAACTTAACATAGCGTCATCTTTATAAACCGTGCCAAAAGAGCTAGCATAAAAATAAATCAGACCACACAAAACGACAAAATCGGCGTAAATTTACCCCGTTAGGGCTTGAAACAGGGCGAGATCCCGCGCACCTAGATAACTGCCAAACGCACAAAATTACCCCGTTAGGATTTGAAGCGCCAAACGAGAATGACGAGAGCGCAGGCGGAGTAATTTGCCCCGTTAGGACAAGAAACACTCAAAAACAAATAACAACACAAAAAGCAGTGTAAAAATATGCTTTATGCTACAGATAGATACTGCCGAATTTATAAATTTGGTAAGCGAGCTAAATTTAGGATTCTAAGATTTATGAGATAGACCGGAATTTAACAAGTCACGTGATTGTATAGCGGCTTTAGATTACGTTTTGAATGCTGTAAATTTTATATTTTGCTTGCGGTAGACTCTAAAATTTAAGAGGAGTAGCACGCCGCTACCGCCTCTAATTTTAGCGTTATACTTTTAGAAGTTCGCTCTCTTTTTCTTTTACGAGCGAGTCGATCTTTGAGGTGTAGCTATCGGTAATCTTTTGGACTTCGTCTTGTCCTTTTTTGCTCTCGTCTTCGGTGATTGATTTATCTTTTTCTAGCTTTTTAACCTCGTCGTTGGCGTCTTTTCTGATATTTCTGATGCTGACTTTAGCTTTTTCGCCAAATGCCTTAGCGTGCTTTGCGTTTTCTTGGCGTTGCTCAACCGTCATTGGAGGGAAAAATAGCTTCACGCTCTCGCCGTCGTTGTTCGGATTTACGCCAATGTTTGCAGCAGAGATCGCTGCAGTGATAGTTTTTAGCATCGGTTTTTCCCATGGCGTGATGCTGATGGTGCTAGCATCACTCGTTAGCACGGTGGCGACTTGGTTTAGCGGAGTTTGGCTGCCGTAATAATCCACGTAAATATTATCGACTATGCTTATATTTACCTTGCCCGTGCGAAGCGTGCTAAAGTCGCGTTTTAGACCCTCGATGCACTTATCGCTATGCTCTTTTTGTTTTTTGTAAATTTCATTCAGCATTTATATCCTTTACTAAAATTTTTGTCGTCGTTTTTCCGTTTACTTTAAGGCTCATTCTTACTTTATAGCGGTCGATTGGCTTGTTAAATTTAAGCGTCATCTGTCCGTTTTCGAGCTTAACTTTTTTTGTTTTTTGCCCTGTCATTGAGAAGTAGCCGTGCGTCGCGTTCTCGTCGGTTTTGATGATAAGTTCGCTAATCTTATTATCCTTCGGATAGTCTTGCGGAAGTATCCATTCGGCTTTTAGAAATTTACTAGCAAGCGCAGACGGCAGATGCGTGCCGTTCATCGCAGGGATCCTATCTAGCTCGTGTAGATCGCTATCTGCCGCGACGGCGCCAGAGTTTTGGCTGAGTATCACTTCTATGCCGTGTTCTATCGCGACGTCGCGCACCCTGTCGTTATATTCGCCGAAAGGATATGCAAAATATCGCGGTTTGTAGCCCATATTTTTTTCGAATTTACTTATGCCGTCCTCAAAGTCGTTTTTTAGTTTTTCCTCGTTAAGACCGACCATCTGCAAGAGACCGAGGGTGTGAAAGACGCCTTCGCCGGATTTTTCTTTTTTTTGTATATGCGCGAATGTAATAAAGTAGCCGAATTTTAGCGCGGGGGCCTCGACATAAATCATCAGCGCAAATGGATATCCGTACTCTAAAAATATCGGCAAGCCTTTTTCATAAAAGCTCTTGTAGCCGTCGTCTACGGTTAAAACGACCCAGTTATCAGACACCGGCTCGCCGTTTTTGATCGCGTCGACGAGCTTTGAAAGCGGGATGACCTCGTAGCCTTTTTCTTTAAAATACTCAAACTGTTCGCGTAAATTTTTGCTAGAAATGTTGGTGCTAGGGTGCCTATCGTCGTCAAATCTGTGATAGTTAAAAATATGCGCGTCAGCAAGCGCAAACTGCGCCGCCGCAAAAAACGCAAGCGCGGAAATTAATTTTTTCATTGACGCTCCTTATTTTTTCTCGCTTACAGGAGCGCTAGGGGCTTGCGGCACGACTACCTCAGGAGCTGCAGGTAGCGATGAAGTATCGACGCTATCTATGAGAGATTTACTGCTTTGAGTGTTGTAAAAATAGCTTAACGCTAGGGTGTTTAAGATAAATAAAACACCCACGACGAAGGTAAATTTAGCCAAAAATCCGGCCGGTCCTTTTGCGCCAAATAGGCTTTCGTTACTACCGCTATATGCGCCTAGCCCGATAGAGGAGCTTTTCTGAAGCAAAACGGCGATCGTCAAAACTACCGCAAAAATAAACTGCAATACTAAAAAAAGCGAATCCATTAAAAATCCTTTTAAATTTTCAAAATTAGTCGCGATTATACTAAAAAAGTTTTGAATTTGGGTTAAATTTCTTTTTCTATCTCATAAAGTT
>CAUQJU010000051.1:0-7249 GCA_963518005.1 uncultured Campylobacter sp. | reverse complement strand
AATGCAAAATACGGCAATGAAGTCTCAAAATTTGCAGCGCTGGAAGAGGATTTTAATAAAACAAGAGACAAAATAAAAGACATCAGCTCGCTTCGATCAAACGTCATATCAAATTTACGCGCCAAGCTCGGAAGCAAGGTCAGCATAGATCCTAGCACGGGCGTCGTATCGCTGCCTGAGTCTATACTTTTTGACACGGGTTCATACGAGCTAAGAGACGAAGCAAAAGCGCGCCTAAAAGAAATTTTGCAGACTTATTTCGAAGCGATTTTAAATAACGAAGAGATCGCAAAACACATCGACAGAATCGTGATCGAGGGACATACGAACTCCGTAGGTAGCTACATGTATAACCTTGATCTTTCGCAAAAGCGCGCGTATTCGGTGTTAGATTTTATCTACTCGTGGAACAAAGACAAGCGCCTAGAGCGCTATCTCATCGCTAGCGGGCGTAGTTTTAGCGATCTGGTGATGAAAAACGGCAAAGAAGACCCCGATGCCTCAAGGCGCATCGAGATCAAATTTTCGATCTCGGATAAAGAGTCGATAAAAGAGATGCAAGATCTCTTGGAGCGGCAAAATCAAAAGTATTCAAAAGACTAAATTTAACGGACTCGAGTTTTACGTACTTCGCGACGATCTGATGGACGGCGAATTTAACGGCAACAAGGCTAGAAAGCTGGAGTATTTCTTGTATGCCGGTCTAGGCGGTATAAAGCGCGTCGTTAGCTACGGCTCAAGCCAGTCAAACGCGATGTATAGCCTAAGCGTTTTTGCAAAGATAAAGGGCCTCGAGTTTCACTATGTAGTTTCAAATTTAAACTCAAATTTAGCGGCAAATCCGATCGGAAATTTTAAATTCTCTCTTGAAAACGGGATGAAAATATATGTAGATAAAGATAGACGGGCGCGAGCTAGGGCTTTGGCTTACGAGCTGGCGGGATTAAAAGAGGGCGAGATTTGCGGCGTTGAGACTGCAAATTTGACGGACAATTGCAGCGAAAACGAGTTAAATTTAAAAGACGCCGGCGGGTTAAATTTGAGCAAATTTGACGAACAAACGGAGCTTGCGGGCGTAAATTCGAGCGAATGCATAAGACATAAAAGCTCAAATTTTGAAAAATCCGCAGATCAAACAAGCTCAAATTTGTCCGCCGCGCAGGATTGCTTCATCGGCGATTCGCTTTTTATAAACGAGGGCGTTTGGCAACCGCAGGCGGAGGCGGGCTTTATCTCGCAGGCTAGGCAGATAGAGCGCTGGGCGGATGCGGAGGGTAAAATCGTGGATATATTTTTGCCCTCAGGTACCGGCACGTCGGCGGCGTTTTTGGCTAAGCACGTTAAATTTGACGTCTATACCTGTCCTTGCGTGGGCGACGCGGACTACCTAAAAAGCGAGATCGAAGCGCTTACGCCAAACTCGAAGGCTCGTATTTTACAGCCGCCTAAGAAATATCATTTCGGTGATCTAAAGCCCGAGCTTTATCAAATTTGGCGCGAAGTATGCGAGCAAACGGGGATAGAATTTGAGCTTATTTACGATCCGGTCGGCTTTTTAACGATGATGGCAAACCTTGGCGCGTTTAAAAACGAGATTTTATACATCCACCAAGGCGGCGCGCTCGGAAATATCAGTCAAAAACTAAGATACGAAAGAAAATTTAAGGAGACGAGATGAAGTTTTTACTCACTAGCAACGAAAATTTTAAGGATTATTTTGCGGCTTTGGTAAACCGCTCAAACGGCGATATGAGCGCGGTTATGCCCGCCGTTTCGCAGATACTTGAGGACGTGCGCGCTAGAGGCGACGAGGCGCTCTTTGAGCAGATAGAGAAATTTGACCGCTGGAAACCCGACGTAAATACCCTAAAAATCGGCACCGACGAGATGCAAAAGGCCTACGACGGCATAGATAGCTGTCTGCGAAACGCGCTAAATTTAGCCTTTGAGCGCATCAAAAGCTATCACGAAAAAAGCCTGCCTAAAACCTGGATGGAGCACGACGAGCACGGCGTTTTGCTAGGTGCGAAGTATACCCCTCTAGACCGCGCCGGGCTATATATCCCGGGAGGCAAGGCCGCCTATCCTAGCTCGCTTCTCATGAACGCCGTGCCGGCCTTGGTCGCGGGCGTTAGCGAGATAGTAGTATGCACGCCTGCCGTCGGAGGTAAGGTAAACGCGTTACTGCTAGCCGCTATGCATGTCTGCGGTATAAAGGAAGCCTATAAAGTCGGCGGCGCGTCTGCTGTAGCGGCGATGGCCTACGGCACGCAAACGATCAAAAAAACAGACGTCATCACGGGCCCCGGCAATATATACGTCGCGACGGCTAAAAAGCTCGTCTACGGCGAGGTAAATATCGATATGATCGCGGGTCCTAGCGAAATCTGCATCATCGCCGACGAGAGCGCCGACCCTCGCCACATCGCCGTGGATCTGCTCTCGCAGGCCGAGCACGATGAGATGGCTAGCGCCGTTCTCATCACGCCAAATCAAGCCTTCGGCGCGGCGGTGCAAAGGCGTATAAACGAGGAGATCAAGACTCTGGCTAGGCAGCCGATCGCGCAGGTTAGCATCGATAAAAAGGGCGCTATCATAGTAGCTAGCGACCTTGATGAGTGCGTGAGGCTGGCTAACGAACTAGCGCCAGAGCACCTGGAGATCGCGACAAACGACGCGATGGAGCTGGCTAGGCAGATCAGGCACGCCGGCGCGATATTTATCGGGCACTTCACGCCTGAAGCGATGGGCGACTATATAGCCGGGCCCAATCATACGCTGCCTACGGGCGGTAGCGCGAGAGTTTACTCGCCGCTCGGGGTTGAAAATTTTATGAAGCGCACATCGCTCATCTCGCTAAACGCAAAAGGCATAAGCGAGCTAGCAAATGCGTGCATGAAGCTAGCCGATGCCGAGGGGCTGGGGGCGCATAAGCGTTCGGTTGCGGTTAGGCTCGAAGCTTTAAAATAGATATCATCTCTTGGAAGCTTTTAACGGAACTCGCGAAAAATCGGCTCGGCGGACCGGCTTGTCCAGCCTACGCCTATTTTTCGCTTCGTAACCCTTAAATCTCTCCAAGATATAATATCTCTTTTGTTCTTGGATGAAATTTTAATAAAAACGTCCAAATTTGCTCAAAAATTCTTTGCCGCGAGTTTGGGGCGCGAAATTTGAGTTAAATCAGCGCAGTTTATAAAAATGTGCGGCGGCGCAATTTAAATTTACAACGACTTTACGGGGTGAAAATGGATTTTGAAAATTTTAGTTGGGCCGATGACGAGATGCTTGCTTTTTTGTCCGCTTTGGGCGACGAGTGGCGCGCGATCGACGGCGGGGCGGAGTTTATGGGGCAAAATTTTAGCTTCGTCGGCTCAAAGCCGGTTTTGCGAAATTTAAAAGACTACGAAACGGTCGATTACGAAAATTTTACCGATATTAAAGATTTTATAAGCTCAAATCCAAACATCCAAAGTAAAATTTTAAGCGCAGACATAAGCTACGTCGGCGACAATCTAACTAATGCCGAAGTCAAATTTGTGCCCGAGTATTTTTACGATTTTTTAAAATTTATGCTAGAAAATATCCCCGAACATCACTATTTTTACAGCCCGGATGCCGCTTGGATAATGCTTATAGCCATGGAAGGCTATGTGGAGTTTGCCGTTTTGGATCGATGAAATTTGCTTTTGCGCATGCCGCATCATGCTTATTTTGTAGCGGCCTTACTTTAGCTTGGGCGATTAATAAAGCGATTTTGCGTTTTTGTTTCGGGCTGCGCGGTTGCCGTTTTAAAGTAAATAACGTCTGTGCTTTTGCATGGAGTCGCGGGGTATAAATTCCCAAAACGATAGGGTTTGCCGCAGTAGTTTGAGCGCATTTTGGCGGAGAACGTTAAGCCTAAAAGTTAAATTTATCGTTTAAATTTGCGCCTTGATAGACAAAATCGCGCCGCAAGCCAAGCAAACGCCGTTAATCGGCATTTTTAAAATTAGCGAAATTTCCTACGAATCGGCGTAACCGTAATGCAAAAATCTGCAGTGCTTTTGCGGATTTTTGCGTCAAATTTAAACTCTTAAACAAAATCATAATATAATCATAAAAATTTAGTTTAAATTTAGGCGATTTATGAAAAGAAAATTTTCCCCTGCTGCTTGCGCGGTTGCGCTTTTTGTCGTACTTTTTACGGTATTTTTTACGGTTTATATCGCTAGCTACGAGGAGGAGGGCGAATTTACCCAGATGGGCGACAGCGAATTTTACGCGACGCCGCAGGGTAAAATTTACGCGCTAATCCCAAGCGGAGGCAAATTTGAGCTAAAAGGCGCGCGGGCGGATAAATTTAGGGTTCTTGCGTCAGGCGGTTATCGCGGGCGAAACGTCGGAGCTGACGAAAGCGCCGTCTACTGCGGCAATCTAGCTATGAGCGGGCTTGATCCCACGCGCGCTAGGGCGATTGGCAGCGGATATTTCACGGACGGCCGGGTTGGTTATTTTTGCAGCGACGTAGGCGAGAGAAACTACGAGCTAGGAGCTTTTGCCAAGGCGGTTCAAACCGCGGCGTACGCGCTACTGGGCGCTGATAAACCGCAAAGCTATATTTATAAAATAAAGCGCGTTTTAGGCGTAAATTTGACCCCGGTTTTGGGTTTTGGCTTTGCGGCGGGAAGCGCGAGCCAAGGCGGTAAATTTGGCGAAAATAGCGACGCGGACGATAAAAAAGGCGTCCAAGACGGAGCGCAAATCGGCGGAGGCATTGCCCTAAGCGGCGATAAAGGTGGCAAAAAAGCTTATTTCGAGGGCGAGGAGTTAGAGGGCGCGGACTCGGACGGGCTAAGATACGTGAGGGACGCGCGTGGCCGAACTAGCGATTTTTACGTCACGGACGGGCGAAACGTCTATTTTAAAAGCTCGCGACTCGCGGTCAAATTTACCCCTGAGCTGCACGAGGCGGCGCATTTTAGCGGCGTGCGCTATCTTTTAGAGCCCGCTAGCGGCGTAGTTTATGCGGACGGGAATGAGTTTGCGCCCGAATTTGCGCCTTATTCGCTACCGTTTGGCGTCTTTGGCGCGCACGCCTATCACCTGCTTTTTCGTGGCAAAGACGGGATTTATTTTTGGGAGAGCAAAAATGACGACAAAAACGGCGAGCTAAAACGCGCGGCGGCAGATCCGTTTACGGGTGAAATTTCGCCGCTTGCTGGTAGCGTTTTTGTTAGCGGCGCCCAGACTTATTTCGTGCAGAGCCGCGAAATTTGGAGCCGCGGCAAAAGCGGCAAACGGCTAAGCTCGCGCCGTACGGAGCTTTTTAGGCTCAAAACTAGCGAGCGGTGGCGCAAAATGGGCCTTGTGCGCAACGGCGTATACGGCGCAGTTTATGCAAACGGCGATAAAATTTACTATTTTGACGCGATGGGGACGCAGCAGGGGATTAGCGCTAGCGTTTACGAGATCGCAGACGTTGCCGCCATAGAGGCCTTGACGCGGCCGTATGATCCGAGCGGGCAAAACATAAGCGGCGCGGACATCCGTAAGATGATAAAAGAGGAGCGGCTCGTGCCGGCGCGAGGCGAGCTCGTTTTTGAGGCGGTTACTTATTACGAAAGCGGCGAGACCTATCTTTTTTGGGGAGTCGCCGCATTTGCGCTTTTGGTAGTTATTGCGGGCTTTGCGCTTGGGGCTATAAAGCGTGCCAAGGGGCTAAAAATCATGAAAAAGTCCTCGGTAAAGTAAAATTCGGCGGCAAAGCCACTTGGGTAAAATGATAAACAACGGAAATTTAAGCAGATAAATCTCCGCCCGCAAAATCAAAGTTTAAGCAAAAAGTCTATGTACTCTTTTGCACTATTTTCGACGTCTTCGTCGCTGGCGCCTAGCAAAAAGCCGTACGAGGCGAAATCTGCCATAGGCTTTGCTCCGACGAAATTTAAAGTAGCTTTAAACGGCGACAATACCTCTTGCAGACTAAAGCCCTCGATACCGTCTTTGGAATACATATCCTCTTTTGCGCCCGCTGAGATAGCTAGCGAAAATAGCTTGCCGTTTAGCTTGGTGCCTCCCGTGCCGTAAGCCCAGCCGTATGCGAATACGTCGTCAAACCATTTTTTTAAAAGCGGCGGAAAATTTGACCAATATAGCGGATACTGAAGCACGATTTTATCGTGAGTTTCGAGTAGTTTTTGCTCCTTGGCTACATCGATTTTAAAGTCGGGATAAAGCGAGTAAAGCTCGTGTAGCTCGAATTTATCGGCGTGTTTTAGGATTTCTTCCTTCCAGCGACGATTTACGCGAGAACCTGCGATATCAGGATGCGCTAGGATAATAAGCGTTTTCATATTTTCTCCTTTTAAAAATAATTCGGAATTATAGTTTATTAAGATATATTTTGTCTTGTTTTGCGTCAAGTTTTACGATGAGTTATCAAGAGCGAACCAAAATTTAGATAAAAGTTAAGTAAATTTTCGATATCGCATAAATTTAGGCGGTTTTTAAACAGCCGTTTGCAAGAACGCCGCTTAAATTCGGCGTCATTTTTAAATTTAAGTAGGCGCAATATCTCACGAGAGCGTCTAAGCGCCATCATAACGTTACCTGGCAAAAAGACGGGCATAAATTTATGCGCGACGCCCGGTAAATAGGCGTAATTTTGCTATTTGCTTGATAAATTTAGGCGTCTAATTCGGGCTTAAATTTTTACATTCGTATAACGATAAATTTTTAATCAAATTTTCGCTATAATCGGACAAAATTTAAGGAGCGAATATGAAACTAGGAAATTTTTCGACTAATGCAAGCATGAGTAGCCACTATCTCGAACAAGCTCAAGCTAACAGTGCAAAAGCCCTAAATAACATCTCCGCACAGCGCGCTCTAAGCGGTATCGACAGCGCAAATCTAGCTATCGCGGACTCCCTGCGCTCTCAAAGCTCCACGCTAGAGCAGGGCGTCGCAAACGCAAACGACGCTATCGGCATCCTACAGATCGCAGACTCCACGCTAGCAAATATCACGCAAAGCGCCGACCGCATCGGCGAGCTCTCGGTGCGCTATAACAGCGGTATCCTAAATGCCGACCAGCAAAAAATGATAAAAAGCGAAGTCGGTGCGCTAACTAAATCAATGCAAGATAGCGTAGATCAGGCTAGCTTTAACGGTAAAAACGTGTTTGGCGGACAGATGAGTTTTTTAACCGGCAACGGTATGGAGGGCGTAAATTTATCTGCGCCTAAATTTGGCGGCATCGATGTGAGCG
>CAUQJU010000050.1:0-7305 GCA_963518005.1 uncultured Campylobacter sp. | reverse complement strand
CCTTGCGTTTGCGTGGGTACGCACTCGCTTTTGTCGGTTAAACCGTCAAATTTAGGCCTCATCATCATCGATGAAGAGCATAAATTCGGCGTCAAACAAAAAGAAAAACTAAAAGAGATATCAAGCGCCTCGCACGTGCTATCTATGAGCGCGACTCCGATACCGCGCAGCCTAAATATGGCGCTTTCAAGCGTCAAAGGCTACTCCGTGCTACAAACTCCGCCAAGCTCGCGCCTAGACGTGAGAACCAGCGTGCGCGAGTGGGACGAAAAGGCGGTAAAAGAGGCCGTGATGCGAGAGCTGCGCCGCGGCGGGCAAATTTTTTATATCCATAACCACATCGCCACGATGCCTCAGGCAAAAAAGCAAATTTTAGACATCATGCCAAATTTACGTATCCTAACGCTACACTCCAAGATCGACGCTAAAACGACCGAAGAGGAGATGATGAAGTTTGAAAACGGCGAATACGACGTACTGCTAAGCACCAGCATCGTAGAAAGCGGCATCCATCTGCCAAACGTAAACACCATCATCATCGAGGGCGCAAATAAATTCGGTATCGCAGACCTGCATCAGCTACGCGGACGCGTTGGAAGGAGCGATAAGCAGGCGTATTGCTACTTCCTGGTCGAAGACAAAAACGCCCTAAGCGCAGACGCGCTAAAACGCCTAGTCGCGCTTGAGAGCAACTCGTTTTTGGGCTCTGGCAGCGTGCTAGCCTATCACGATCTAGAAATCAGAGGCGGCGGTAACCTCGTCGGCGAAGCCCAAAGCGGCCATATAGAGGCGATCGGCTACTCGCTCTATATCAAGATGCTCGAAGAAGAGATAAATAAACTGCTAAATAAAGAGAGCTTTGAGAGTGCGAAAATCGACCTGAAACTTAGCATAAACGCATTTTTAAACTCAGAGTTTATCGGCGAAGATAGGCTGCGCTTGGAGCTATATAGACGGCTTAGCAAGTGCAAAGAGGTGGCCGAGGTTTATGAGATAGAGGGCGAGATCGAGGATAGATTCGGCAAACCGGACATCTACACCAAGCAGTTTTTAAGCCTTATTATAATTAAAATTCTAGCGATAAAAGCGGGCTTTAAAGCCATCTCAAACGCCGAGCAAAACATCGCGCTAACCGCGCAAAACGGCGAACAAACCAGACTAAGATCAAAGAGCAAAGACGATGACGACGTGATAGAGGAGATATTGATCTACCTTAGAAAACTAAATAAAGGACGGGCGGAAAAATGATAGACTGGAACACGACTGCCGCAGCGATTTATCGGCGCAAATTCGGCGCTTTAAAGGGCGTAACGGACGTTGATTTTACGCAGCTTGATGGGCTTGTCGGGATCGAAAAACAAAAAGAAGAGCTCGTAGAAAATACGCGCAAATTTTTAGAATGCGAGGGTGCTAATCACGCGATACTTTGGGGCGCGCGAGGCTGCGGTAAAAGCAGCCTGGTTAAAGCCGTTTTTACTAAATTTTACCCGGAGGGCTTGCGGCTAATCGAGCTAAAAAACGACGAGCTGGAAATGATACCCGAGATCATTTACGAGATCAGGGATAGCAGCTTTAAATTTATCATTTTTTGCGACGACCTTAGCTTTGAGGCGGGAGATATGAGCTATAAGTTTTTAAAACCCGTGCTCGAAGGCTCGATCGAAAAGGCGCCTAAAAACGTGCTAGTCTACGCCACATCAAACCGCCGCCACCTGATCAGCGAGCTAAAAAGCGACAACGAGGGCGCAAAGGTCGGCGAGACGGAGCTGCACTATAGCGACGCGGTCGAGGAAAAGATCGCGCTTAGCGATAGATTCGGGCTTTGGCTTAGCTTTTATCAGGGCAGTTTTGCGGACTATCTAAAGATAGTGGATTTTTATTTTAAAGATTTCGTAGGCGATAGAGCGATACTTCACGAGCTAGCAAAGCAATACGCCCAGCTACGCGCGAGCCGCTCGGGACGTACTGCTAGGCAGTTTTATCTAAGCTATAAAGATAAAATTTGATGGCAAATTTAACTAGAGTGGGCTTTGTGGGCGATATCGTCGGACGCGCTGGACGAAGCGCGGTGATACAAAATTTGCCCAAATTTAAGCGCGAATTTGAGCTTGACTTTATCGTCGCAAACGCCGAAAACGCAAGCGGCGGCTTTGGCCTTACCGCAACAAACGCGCACGAGCTGCTGGGCTGCGGTATCGACGCGATCACGGGCGGCAACCATAGCTTTGATAAAAAAGACGTAGTCGCGCTGATGGACGCCCTGCCTATCATCCGCCCGTATAATCACTTCGCGGGAACTGCGGGGCGCGGCGCGATAAATTTGAGCAAAGAGGGCAAGAGCCTAAGCGTGGTAAATTTGATGGGGCACTACGGCTTGCCGCATACGAACAACGCCTTTTTGGAGGCCGAGCGCGCGCTAGAGGAGTGCGAGAGCGAAAATATCCTCATAGACTTTCACGCCGAGGCTACGAGCGAGAAAAATGCCTTTTTTAGGCTGTTTTGCGGGCGAGTGGGAGCCATAGCGGGCACTCACACGCACGTGGGCACCGATGATCTTCAAATAGTTAGCGGCACCGCATACGTGAGCGACGTCGGTCTTAGCGGGGCGTTTGACGGCGTCATCGGCATGGACGCGGAGGCGCCCGTGAAGAGCTTTTTAACGGGACTTAAGCACTCGTTTAAGGTAAATGAAAAATGCAGGCGGATCTTTCAAATGGTCGTGTTTGAATTTGACGGCGGACGGTGCGCGGATGCCTTTAAGGTCCGCGTGATAGACGGAGTTAGCGAGCCTTTGGTACAGCGCGCGGTGAAGCTTTAGCGTGAAAACCAAGCGTAAATTTATGCAACCAAGCGCGTATTTTAGGCTATTTTTGGCCGTGCTCTGCGTAGGGTTTGCCGCTGGCGCTGGCGCTGCGGCGCTAACTGAGGTCATACATTTTGCCGAGTTTTTGGCATTTGGTCGCGCAAAGAGCGATTTTGGCGTCACCCCTGATCAAGTTAGCGCATTTAGGCGTTTTGCGGCGGTTTTAGCTTGCGGGGCGATTGCTAGCGTAGGTTGGTACTTTTTGCATAAATTTAAACCGTTTTTAAGCGCAGGCGAGATAATCGATGGCAAAAATCCTTCGTTTGCTTCAAATTTAGCTCATGCGTTTTTGCAGGTTTTTACCGTAGGTCTGGGCGCTCCGATCGGCAAGGAGGTCGCTCCGCGCGAGCTTGGCGCGCTGTTTGCGTCAAAAATTTGCGCCTTTTTCGCTCTTGATGCGGCTTGGTGCCGCACTCTTGCGGCTTGCGGGGCTGCAGCTGGGCTTGGCGCGGTTTATAACGTACCCTTTGCCGGAGCGATTTTCGCGCTTGAGATTTTGTTAAAAAGCTTTGATAAAAGGGCGGCTTTGGCGGCATTTGGCGTCTGCACAGTCGCTAATTTTACGGCGAATTTTAGCGTACCCCCCGAGGCTCTTTAAGTCGTTATAGACTTTAAATCAACGCCTGCAAACCTTGCGCTAGCCGCATTTGTAGGCGTTATAGTCGGCATGACGGCCAAATTTTATCAAGCAGGCGTCGCTAGAGCCGAAGCAAACCGCATAAAAGACGGTAAAATTTTGATACTTTTACCGCTTGCTTTTGCGGTTACGGCGCTTGCGGGCGCGTTTTTGCCGGGGATTTTAGGCAACGGTCAAGCTGCGGCGCAGACGGCTTTTAACGAAAAAATTTCAGTCCTCTACGCGCTTGGTTTGCTAGCAGTAAAGGGCGTTTGCGTACTTGCGCTTTTAAAATGCGGCGCATACGGCGGCACTCTTATGCCCAGTTTCTCGCTGGGCGCGCTTTTAGGGCTTTGTCTAGGACTTACGGCGGCGAATTTCGCGCAGGTAAATTTAAGCGCGGCGGCGTTTTTGGCGATAAATTTAGACGCACCCTTTACGGCATTGGCGCTGGCTGCGGGCTTTTGCGATATAAATCTAAGCGCTGCTACGGCCGTAATGCTAAGTATCGCTTGCGCAATGGGCGCTAGAAATCTACTCTCAAAATAAAAAGGAAAACTATGGATAGCACGCAGCTTTTTTTGGCGCTAAAAAACGCGGGCGTAAAGGCTGATGCAGACGGCCCTCTTTGGTGGCCAAATGCCGGCACCTTTGAGGTCGTTGTCGGTGCCGTCTTGATACAAAATACCAACTGGAAAAACGCCGATAAAGCCCTAAATAATCTAAAAAACGCAAATTTGATGAGCCTTGAGGGCATCGTAAAAACGCCCACAGCCGAGCTAGCTCTGCTTATAAAGCCAAGCGGCTTTTACAACACAAAGGCAAAACGCCTAAAAACGCTTTGTGATGCGATTTTTAAAAAATTCGGCGATTTTGAAAATTTCAAAGAAAACGTTAGCCGCGAGTGGCTTCTGGGCGTCAAAGGCATCGGCGCGGAGACCTGCGACGCAGTACTTTGCTACGCGTGCGGACGCGACGTGATGGTCGTAGATAGCTACGCTTTGCGGATTTTGAGCTTTTTGGGGTATGAGTTTGAAAGCTACGACGAGGCGCAGGAGTGGCTGGGGGCCGTAGATAGCGAGCAAATCTGCGAGGCGTACGGACGCGAGCTAGAGATGAATGAAATTTACGCCAAATTTCACGGCAAGATAGTGGAGTTTTGTAAGGCACACTTTAACGGCAAGAAGCTGGACGAAGCGGGAGAGAAAATATTAAAAAATCTCGTATAATTAAATATTTTTTATATAAATATTTTAGTTGTATTTATTAAATTTAGATATTATTACGCAATTTTTAACAAGGAGTCAAAAATGGTATATGAAAATATAATCCACACCGTCGGCAAAACGCCCGTAGTTAAAATAAATAGCGTGCATGAAGATGGCATGGCTGAAATTTACGCAAAGCTCGAATTTTTTAATCCGGGCGGATCGGTAAAAGATAGAATCGCCGCAAGTATGATCCTTGGAATGCAAAAAGAGGGCACGCTAAAAAAAGGCGACGTCATCGTAGAGCCTACCAGCGGCAACACCGGTATCGGCGTAGCTATGGCGGGCGCGGCTTTAGGCTTTAAAGTCGTGCTAGTAATGCCTGAAACCATGAGTATCGAAAGACGCAAGCTGCAAGCGGCGTTCGGCGCCCAGTTTGTGCTAACCGAGGGCGCAAAGGGCATGAAAGGCGCGATCGAAAAGGCAAACGAACTCGTACGCGAAAAAGGCTACGTCATGCTAAGTCAGTTTGAGAATAAATTTAACCCGCAGGCTCACGAGCTAACGACGGCAAAAGAGATAATAGACGACTTTAAGGAGCTTGACGCGTTTGTAGCGGGCGTAGGTACAGGCGGCACGCTAAGCGGCGTAGCTAAAGCGCTCAAGGCAAACGGATATAACTCTAAAATCATAGCCGTCGAGCCAAACGACTCTGCCGTGATCTCGGGCGAAAAACCGGGACCGCACAAGATCCAAGGCATAGGCGCTGGCTTTATCCCGGCTACTCTTGATACCTCTTATATCTACGAGATAGAGCGCGTGGAAAACGATGAGGCTTTTGACGCCGCTAGGAAGCTGGCAAAAGAAGAGGGCGTGCTGTTAGGCATTTCAGGCGGTGCGGCTTTGGCTGCGGCGATAAAGGTCGCAAAGAGACTAGGCAAGGGCAAAAAGGTGCTTTTCGTAGCTCCCGATAACGGCGAGAGATACCTTAGTACCGCGCTTTACGAGGCGTGAGTTGGGCTTTATCGCTGAGCTAAACGAGCTAGTCGCGACCGTACGCGAGAAAGACCCCTCGGTGGCTTCGTGCTGCTACGGGGCCATTCTCATAAACACTCCGGGCATCCACGCCGTCGTTTTTCATAGAGTAGCGCACTTTTTGTATATTAAAAATTTACGTTTTTTAGCGCGTTTCGTTTCGCAAATTTCGCGATTTTTAACGGGCATCGAGATACATCCTGGCGCCAAGATCGGTAGGCGGCTTTTTATCGATCACGGTATGGGCGTAGTTATCGGCGAGACTGCAGAGGTGGGCGATGACGTGCTGATATATCATCAAGTGACGTTAGGCGGCACGGGTAAGGAACGCTGCAAGCGCCATCCGACCGTAAAAAACGGCGTCACGATAGCAGCCGGCGCAAAAGTGCTGGGAAATATCCTAATCGGCGAAAACGCCAAAATCGGCGCAAACTCCGTCGTACTAAAAAACGTGCCGGATAACGCTACGGTCGTAGGCATCCCCGCTAGGATAGTACGCATAAACGGCGAGCGAGTCGGCGAATAAATAAATTTACCCTGGTCCGTATTTTTATAATCTAGCTCATTTTTAGCTTGATCTTAAAATTTAAAAATTAAATTTTGCTTTTTATCCTAAATTTATAGCATTTCATGAGCTTTTATTTTGCATCCCTTTTTTATGCGCGTTTAAGCCGTATTTTTGGCGCGACGACTAGCCGTTTTATTAGTAAGAAAAATCGTTTTTGCGCCTTAAAACCGTTTTTAGGCTTACGGTACGCTAAGATAAGCTCATCGCGCCGGTAGGCTTGGCTAAATTTGAAGACAGCGTCGGCCGCCGTTTGATTTGAAAAGCGTAAATTTTTATAAATTTAGCGAGCTTGTTTTTGATTTTAGCAGACGGCAAGGGCGTTTAGAAGCGGAGCATTTTTGAGCGATAAAATTTTCTGGCTGGTAATTTTTGCTATATGAATTCGGATTTTATCCGCTTTAGGCCTCATGCTTAGCAAAAATTTCTTGCGCTATTAAAATTTAGGCAAAAAAGTTTGCTAAATTTAATCAAATTTTACCGCCCGGTTTTATTCGTTGTTTTAAAATTGGGCATTACATCAAGCGCCTGCAAGTATGTGGTTTTGTTCTATTGCTAGAGCGGCGAATTTTGCCTTGTTTGCAGCTTGCGGGATTTATCTAAAATTTCCCGAGTTTTTTCCGACGTAAAATTTTGCGTTACGGATATTTTTGTCGCAATTAAATTTAAAGCCGTTTTGCCGGTTATTATCAAATTTAACGGACTTTAGCGTAAAAACGTATCAAAACCGAGTTTTTAAGCCGAGGCTTATGCGCAAAATTTCGCGTTTTTTCGGTTTTACGGATTGTCGTCCGTGAGATGCGGCAAGCTTGGGGTTTGGGTTTTTAGTCGCTTTATCGTCTTGGCCGATTTACTAAAATCTATTAGATCCTCGACCGTTTTTACCTCGCTAGGAAGCTTTTGCAGTGAATATTTAAAAATCTCAGTCGCCGCGATAGCGTCGTTAAGAGCTCTGTGGTGGGCGTTATCTATGCCTAAAATCTCTTTTAGCGCGCCTAGGCCGTACTTTGGCGAGGCG
>CAUQJU010000049.1:0-7406 GCA_963518005.1 uncultured Campylobacter sp. | reverse complement strand
AACTACGTCTACGCATATCCGATCTTGCGCGAGTTTGGGCTGCGGGCGAGCGTTTTTTTAGTGACGCAGTGGATAGAGCGCGCGAGCATGCGGCGGGGCGAGTTTATCGAGCTAACTCACTCCGAATACAAAAAAGTAGCGCCCCAGCGTCCGCAGAATGTGTTTTTGAGTCTTGACGAGATAGCTGCGATGCGGGACGTTTTTGACTTTCACTCGCATACGCATACGCATTTTGACGAGTATTTCGGCGCGCTCCCGCCTGAGGAAAATTTCGCTCGGTGCTGTGAGTTTATGCGCGCAAATTTGGGCTTTGAAGATAAAATTTTGTGCTGGCCTCGCGGCAAATACGACGAAAATTTGATGCGTATAGCTAGACAGGCGGGATACGAGGCGTTTTTCACGACGCAGCGAGGTATAAACAGACCAGACGGCGACCTATCGGCTATCAAGCGCATCGCCGCTAAAAAGGACGCCGCGTGGCTAAAACGCACGCTTTTTATCTATCAAAACGATTTTTTGGGCGGGATATACTCGAAGATAAAGAAGTAAAATTTGCTCTAAATTTGAGTAAAATTCGGTATTTTGGTGGATTTACTCGGTCTGCGTAAGATCGCTCAAATTTAAAAGGCGTGAAGTAGCGGGTGTAATTTCGCGCAGCGGCGGGGTGTGCATTTGCTTCGTTGGCGACATTTAAAGGACCCATTATGAAATTTCGCAAATATAAATTTAAAATACTAGCCGCGGTGATACTTCTAGCGGCGATACTTGGCGCCGCATTTATCCGCATAATTCCCGATTATTCTACCTCGCGAGGCTTCGCGATAGTTTCTCTCTCCGACTACGACAAATACAAACAGGGATATTGCCTCAAAGAGGATAGAATTTTACCCAAAGAGGAGCTGTATAAAAGAGTAGCAGGGGCATATTTGGACTATGACGTAAAGCTATATTGGATGATTGATGATTATAGGTTAAAAACCTTCGGTAGATTTTGGTCTAGCAAATACGAGGTTGCATACTATGAATTAGAAAATATAAACTTATCAAATTGTTTTGAAGTATTAGAAAAATATTATCAAGAGGGAAAAACGACCGAGCAGATACTGATGAAAGAGTTAAAGGCTAAAAAAACCGATCCAAAGAAATATCTAAAAATAAATTTGAACGATACGAGCGTTGGATTTGACAGACCGATAGTTATGGTTGACGGCGACGATAAAGCTATTGCTGGCACTTTGTTTCTTGATAAATTCGCTATATTTAACGGCAATTATATGCAATTTAACCATTCGGAGTATCTGTGCGATACAATAAAAAATTTTAATATTATCAAAAAATACTATAAAGAGAGAAAAAATGCTGTAGCGGGAATAGGAAAAGGTTTTAAATTTGATAACTGCGGCAATATAAATTATCCGCTGGAAGAATATTATTTGGGCGGTAGAGATATAGAGATGCGCTAAATTCTCTAATATGAATTTTGTTAAAAAATTTAAGGGAATTAAGACCGATGAACGCGGAACAAAGGTATAAATTCACAGGGCGGCGAGGTATTTGCTGGCGGTGCCGATGGTTTTCTTGCTTGATTGGTGGGCAGCGTCTTTGATTTTGGCAGTTTTGCCGATAGACGACACGCCAAACGCGGCGATTTTTGCGGCAACATTTGCGATTATGGCTTGCGCGCTGCTTTGGTATTTGTTCAAAAGGTATAAAAATTTTAAGCTAAGCAAGCTGTTTGCAAAAAATCCAAATCTTAGTTTGCTGCTTTTTGCGGTAGAAAATTTATCGATCGGCGCTTTTTACGGCGGGTTTTTGGCATGCCTCGCGGCGGGGTATTTTTGGGGCGAGCGTGCGGCAGTCTGGAGTATGGCGTTTGTTATCGTTGCGCCCGTTTGTCTGATCGTTTTTGTGATTTCGTATATGTTTAATGAAAAGAAGGCCTAGGCGTCAAATTTAAGCACCCAAATTTATAAAATCAAGAAGGTCAAATTTGACAGCCAGCGTTCAAATCAAATTTAACCTTACAAAATCCGAGCCGATAAATTTAATCGCCAAATTTGACCAAAGCAGCCAAACTTACCGCTCGCGGCTCAAATTTGCTCGTAAAATTTAGCCAAAACAGCCGAATTTTACAAAGCGCGCTTAGCTCTGGCTCAAATTTTCCCTGATTTTGCTCTTTATCGCCTCTAGCTCCTCGCCCTCAAATCTCATCAGCGTTCGCTCCACGCCGTGCTTTATCATCCCCTCTTTGTCGCACGGCACGAAGTCCCAGTCTTTTTGAAATACCGCGTGCTTGCCCATAGTTTGGTTGCCGTTGCGCTGGGTGTAGCCGTTTGCGTTTAGATCGTTATCCCACGGACCCCACTCAAACGCCCCGCTAGGCCCAAACAGCGCGATTACGGGCACGTCGTTGGCCGCGGCTAGGTGCATGATCGCCGTATCCACGCCGATAAACATCGCGGAGCGCTTTGATAGAGCGGCGGTCTGTTTTAGGGTGAGTTTGCCGCCTAGATTTACGGGGCTAGAGGAGCACAGCGCCAGCACGTCGTCCAGCTTTTTTAGCTCGGCGTCGTTGTTATCGGCCGTTAGCACCACTCGTGCGCCAAGACTCTCGCAAAAGTCGATGATATGCGCCATGGTTTCGTCGTCCGCGCACTTAAACATCCAGCGGCTAGTTAGATGCACGTGGATAAATTTAGGCGGCAAATTTAGATGGCTGATACAGTCCGGATCGAAGTGCACGCTCACTCTTTTGCCGCTAGGCTCAAATCCTAGCGCGGCCAGGGCGTCTAGATTACGATCCACTGTGTGGCGCAGGCCGCCTATTTTAGGGGCTTTGTGCGTTATTATTTTATTTACGGTTTTGTTTTTGCCCTCAAAGCCCACGATGGTTTTGATTTTAGCGTATTTGGCGACGATGATACCGCGGTCGCCCGTCGTGGTTTGCACGGCGATGTCGTATTTTTGCTTTTTGATCGCGCGTATAAACTTTAACTCGCGCCAAAGTCGTTTGAAAAAGCCGACCTCTTTTATATTTGCGCGGTCGTAGACGTGGATGTTTTGGATGTTGGGGTTACCCTCGATCATCGCTTCGGTGCCCTTGTTTAGCGCGAAATCTATCTGCGCGTCGGGGTAGATGCGGCGCAGGTTTTCGATGAGCGGAGTCGTGAGCAGCACGTCGCCGATGTTTCTAAATTTCATAACTAGGATTTTGATTTTTTTATCTTTCATTTTACGTACTTCCAAAATGTGTATTGCGCGTAAAGCCTTGCTATCACGTAGCCGCGCCAGCCCTCGCGCCAGCCGCCTTTTAGGAAAAATAGCTTAAAAAACGTCCACGCGGGATTTAAAACGGCCTTAAATTTGCTTGATTTCGCGCCCTTTGCGCCGAGGCTCGAGTAGCGATTTTGCTTGGCGATAAACTGCTCGATGCTGTCGTAGGCATAGTGTTTGAAGCAGTTTTTTAGCCTGCCGATTTGATTTTTGGCGGCGGCTAAATTTGCGCCGTTTGCAGCGTCCGCCGAGATTTGCTCGTCCGTTTTTGCCGCGCTTTTTAAAACGACCTTTTCGTGTATCTCGCGCCCGTCAAACTCCGCCCGCATCTTGTCAAACAGCCTAACCGTGTAGTCCGGGTAAAGCCCCATCGTGCGCACTTCTTTGCCGAAAAATATATTTGCGCGAGCCACCTCGTATGCGCAAAACTCGGGACGCTGCAAAACCTGCAAAATTTCCTCCCGCAAAGGCTCTAAAATCACCTCGTCGCTATCTAGCACGAAAACCCAGCGATTGCGCGCTAGATCCACGCCCAGCTGCTTTTGCGCGCTAAATCCCAGCCATTTTTGCTTGTGAAATTTGACGTTTTTAAACCCAGAGCAAATTTGCTCCGTAGCATCCTGCGAGCCGCTATCGACCACGACGACTTCATCTGCGAATTCGCAGCTTTTTAGCGCCTCGGCGAGGTATTTTTCGCTGTTAAGCGTGAGGATAACGACGCTTAGCATTTATAAATTTCCTCGTTAAAATGCTTAAATCGTTTGTGAAACCAAAAATACTCGTCCGGTTTCTCGCGTACGGCGGCTTCGGTGGCGTCTGATTGAGCTTGCGTGACCTTTAGCACGGCGTCTTCTTTATCAAAATCCCTAACGTCAATCGGCGCAAAAAAGCAAATTTCGCTGAGGTTCGCCCCTTTTTCGCGGATAAATGCCGGCACGATGAGCGCGTCGGTTTTTTGCGCGAAAATGCTAACCGCGGGCGTATGCAGGACTTTTCGCCCGAAAAATTTGACCTCTACTCCTTCGTCTTTGGCGGTATTTTGATCGACTAGGATGCCCACTAATCGGCGCGCCTTGACCGCTTTTAGGATTTGCTTGGCGCCGCCCATTTTATCGATTAGATCGATATCAAAGCGAGTTCGGTTCGCCTCCAAAATGCGCTGCATGACCGTGCTATCAAGAGCGCGTCCGACGATGCTAACGCCGCCGAATTTCGCCGCCATCGCCAGCGAAAATAGCTCCCACTGTCCGTAGTGCGCCGTTTGCACGATGATTGGGCGACCCGAAGCAAGCGCGTTTTTCAGGATTTGCTCGTTTTTAAATTCGACTTTTTCTAGGATTTTTTCCTTGCTCGCGTTTTGATTTTTTATAAAATTTACTGCAAATTTGGCGAAGTTTCGGTACGTGTCTTTTATGATTTGCTCTTTTTGCGCAGCCGTAAGCTCGCCCGCGTAGGCGAAATTTAGATTTGCTCTGATAATTTTTGTGTGCTTGGCGTCAAATTTATAAAACAAAAACGCGATGAAATTTAAAAAAGGATCCAGCAAAAACGCGGGCGTAACGGTAAAGATAAATTTAAAAAATCTATAAAGCCAAAGGTAAAATAAATCACGCATCAAGTAGCCTTTTTGCCGCGTTTGCGATGGCCTGCGGCGCGATATCTCGCACGCAAAAGTCGCTTTTATCTATCTTTTTCGCATCTATTTTTTTGCCGGTATCCAGCGTTAAATTTATGGGGCTAGCAAAGGCGTTTCGCTCTGCGGGACGGTTACCAAAAAGCGTGATAGAGGGGCGATTTTGCGCCCAGGCGATATGCGTCACGCCGCTATCGTTGCCGATAACCAGATCGCAGGACGAGATAAAATTTACGAGCTCTTTTAGGCCCAAATTCAGCGGTTTTGCGTTTGAGTTTTTGATCAAATTTAGAGCTTTTTTCTCTTCGTTTTCGCCGTTAAAGCAGACGAAAATTTCATTTTGCGGCTCGTCTAGCAGAGCGATAACATCTCCAAATTTATCGTAAATTTTACTCGGCTCGCTAGCAAAGGGCGCTATCAAAATTTTCTTTTTTGGGCTTTGCGATTTACTTTGCGAGGCGCTAAAACAAGGCTGTTTGGCTAAAATTTCATCCTCGCTAAAACTAAAGCCCAAAGCAAAAGCCGTAAGTTTTAAATTTCGCAAGATGATATTTTCTGCGTAGTCGCAGCTAAATTTATATCTGTAAAACAGTGCCGCAAGCGGTTCCTTAACGCTAAATTTATCAAATCCGTAACTGTTTTTGCCAAGGAGTTTCGCAACCGCGGCGGATTTGAGAAGCCCTTGCAAGTCGATGACGTAGTCGAATTTGCCCTCTTGCTTAGCAGAGGCGATCAGCTCCAGGCTTTTTTTGTATTCGCCGTTTTTTAGCGGTAGCGATACGACGCGCGAAATTTGCGGACAAAGGAATAAAATCTCGCTAAATTTGGCGTCGGCAAACCACGTTATTTTGGCCTGCGGCAAGTGCTTTTTGATAAACTGCAAGACGGTCGCCGCATGGACGATATCGCCCAGGGCTGAGAGCTTGATAACGGCGATGTTTGGGCTTAAATTTTTACTCATTTACCGCTTTTATAAAGATTTTTAGCTATCATTTTAGGCAAAAATAGCTAAAAAAGGTTTGAAATGGCTAAAAATTATATCTGCGTTTTTGACTGCGAGACGGTGCCAGACACCGCGCTTTTACGTAAAATTTACGGGTATGAGGGAAGCGACGCGGAGGTGGCGAGACAGGCGTTTGCCGCGCAAAAGGCGGCAAGCGGAAGCGAGTTTTTGCCCGTGATGTTTCACCGCGTAGTGGCGATTTCAGCTGTGATGGCGGACGAGTACGGTAAATTTTTGCGCGTAAGCACGATGAAGGGCGCAAACGAGCGCGAAATCCTAAATAAATTTATCGGCTTCGTAAACTCGCACAACCCGCGCCTAGTGAGCTTTAACGGACGGGGCTTTGACCTGCCGATGATTTTAACTCGCGCGATGAGGTATAACGTCTCGTTTCCGAGCTTTTACGAGGTCGAAAACAAGGAGCTCGGTAAAGGCAAATGGGACGGCAACTACCGCGACCGATACAGCGGCAAATTTCACTTTGATCTGCTTGACCACGTGAGCGAGTTTGGCTCCGTGCGCGGGCTAAAGCTCGATACGCTCTGCGCTAGCTTAAATTTGCCCGGCAAATACGACGTGCACGGCGATCAGGTGATGGAGCTATTTTTTGACGGTAAGATAGATAAGATCAACGAATACTGCGAAAGCGACGTGCTAAACACCTACTGGCTTTTCCTAAAATACGAGCTTTTGCGCGGAAATTTGACGCTGGATGATTACGCGGACGATATCTCGGTGATGAGCGAGTGGCTCGCGGCAAACTGCGCTCAGATGGGCTATACGCCGGTGTTTTGCGAGGCGGTCGATCGCGAACTCGTACGCCTTGAAACGCAAAACTACGAGGATGAGCCTGAACTTGGAGATGACGACGAGCAGGCCGGGACAGAGGAGTACTACACCGAAGAAAATATGCCCGAGATAAATTTGGACGAGCAGTGAGAATGGGCGCAAATTTAGCGTATTTTACTGGTTTGGCTAAATTTAAACGGCTTGCTTTTGTTAAAGCGTAATTTAATTTCAGCAAGTACAGATAGTGTAATATTTATAAAATAAAAGGATAATCGATGTATAAAAAGATCGTAGCTTTTTCGGCGATATTTGCATTACTATTTTCAGGTTGCGCGGATAAAAGCGCCGGCGTCAAAAAAATAGACGAGATACAAGGACTTTATGCGTATAACGACGGATACTACGTCGTCGGCGATAAATATAGCTTTAGGCTAAACGAAACGGCAAAAATAGACGAAGCCAAACGCTTTTACGCTAGCGAGTTTGCAAATGACATAAAAGACGATTTTGCGTCTATTTGCATATACGGCTACGATAAAAAGATGGTCGGAACATACGTCATTTTTCTTGATAAAAAGCTATTTTCGGATGAGAGATATGCTGCGCTAAAAGCGTCATTTGATATGTTTGATCCAAACAAAAATATGCAAGGGTCTCAGACTATAAAAAGCTTTTTGGAGTCCGGATATATAACCGGTTATTACTATC
>CAUQJU010000048.1:0-7816 GCA_963518005.1 uncultured Campylobacter sp. | reverse complement strand
TTTTCTTCTTCATAAACTTTATTTGAGCGATTATCTTTTTCGTGGCCTTTTTTAGTAAAAATTTTAACGTCTACGACGACGCCTTCCATAGAAGCCGTCGCGTAAAGGGATTTATTTACCACGTGACCGGCTTTTTCTCCGAAAATCGCACGAAGCAAGCGTTCCTCAGGCGTCGGCTTAACCTCGCCTTTTGGTGAAACCTTGCCGACTAGGATCATGCCGGGTTTTACCTGCGTGCCGATTTTTATTATACCGCTATCATCTAGGTGAAGCAGATCTTCCTCTTTGATATTCGGGATATCTTTAGTGATCTCTTCTACGCCGTCTTTTAGCACGCGCGCTTCGATCTCTTTTTCGTAAATATGCACGCTCGTAAATGCATCCTCTCGGATCATTTTTTCGCTGATTACGATGGCATCCTCGTAGTTGTACCCGTTCCACGGCATGAAAGCTATAAGGGCGTTTTTACCGATAGCTAGCTCGCCGCGCTCCATAGACGGACCGTCGGCGATGATCTGCCCGGCCGCTACGCTTTCGCCTTTTTTAACGATAGGGTGTTGGGAGAATGTCGTATTTTGGTTGGTTCTTAAATTTTTCTCCATAGAGTAGTGATCAATATATGGACCTGCCTCATCTTCACCAAGGATAAAGATATTTTTATTATCCACCTTTTCAACTATGCCAGCGCGTCTAGCCTTGATAGCTTCCCATGCGTCGCGAGCCACGGTACTCTCCATACCCGTACCTACGATAGGAGCGGACGAGCGAAGTAGCGGTACTGCTTGGCGTTGCATGTTTGATCCCATTAGCGCGCGGTTTGCATCGTCGTGCTCCAAAAACGGAATAAGCGATGCCGCAACTCCAGCTATCATGCCGGAGCAAAGGTCGATAAGCTTAACGTCCTCGCGTTTAGCTAGTATCATCTCGCCGTCTTGTCTAGCTTCGATCAAATCCTCTACTATATAGCCGCTTTCATCAAGCGTAGTAGATGCCGGAGCGATAACTAAATTTTCCTCCTGGGTCGCCGTTAGATAAACGATCTCATCAGTTACCTTACCATCTACGACCTTTTTATACGGCGCTTCGACGAAACCTAGATTATTTACCTTTGCGTAAGTCGAAAGGGTGTTGATAAGACCGATGTTTTGACCCTCAGGAGTCTCTACCGGACAAATTCTGCCGTAGTGAGTCGGGTGAACGTCGCGCACCTCAAAGCCGGCTCTATCTTTTACGAGACCGCCTTCGCCAAGTGCTGAAAGTCTGCGTTTATGCGTAACTTCGCTAAGCGGGTTGGTTTGGTCCATGAATTGGCTCAGCTGGCCGCCGGTGAAAAATTCCATTATCGTCGTGGTTATCATTTTTGGATTAACTAAATCGTAAGGCATAATTTCTTCGATGTTGCTTAGCGTCGTAAATTTATCCCTGATAGCTTTTTGCATTTTCACAAAGCCCAGATGAAGCTCGTTTGCCAAAAGCTCTCCGATAGAACGAATACGGCGGTTGCCTAGGTGGTCGCGGTCATCGATATGCCCTTGTCCGTTTTTGACCTTTATCAAATATTTTGCCGTTTTTATAATGTCTTCATTGGTCAAAACCGTTACGTATTCAGGCACCTCAAGCGCTAGCTTGTGGTTCATTTTCATACGACCGACGCCAGTTAAATCGTATCTTTCAGGATTAAAGAACAGATCATTTACGAAAGCGCGAGCGGCATCTTTAACTACCGGCTCGCCCGGGCGCATGACTTTATAAATTCTTATCGCCGCAAGATCGTTTTCGTCATCGACGTTTTCGGTTTGACGTAGCAGTTTTAGCGTCTCGTTATCGGCGATAAACGAATTTATGATCGCGTCGTCCACGCCTGCAGCTAGGTCGTTTGCTATCTCGATGCTCTCTTGATCGGCTAAAATTTTAACCAATTTATTTTCGTCAAGCTGCGCAAGAGTATCGTAAAGTACCTCACCGCTATTTTTGTCGATAACCGGGTGAGCTAAAAATCTATTTACCAAAATTTCAGTCGGATACTCAACAAATTTGACGCCGTCGGCGATAATCTTATCGGCCTTTTTCTTGGTTAGTCTCTTACCGGCCTCGTGTAAAACATTGCCCTCTTCGTCTTTGATATCGTATTCTACCCTGCCTTGATAGTCTTCAGGATTAAACGGAGTCAAAAATTTATTATTTTTTATCGTTAAAGTTTGAATCGGATAAAATAGTTTAATAATATCTTGTTTTTTGTATCCAAGCGCTCTAAATAATATGGTTACCGGTACTTTTCTACGCTTATTTATGCGAACATATAGTACGTCTTTGGTATCATACTCGAAATATAGCCAACTGCCGCGATCCGGGATAATCTGAGCGGTGTAAATTAGTTTATTTACGACAGTCGGACTTTCTTCTTCTTTAAAAATAACGCCCGGGCTTCTGTGAAGTTGATTAACTACGACGCGCTCGACGCCGTTAATAATGAATGAAATTCTATCCGTCATTAAAGGGATTTCACGAACGAAAATTTCTTGCTCTTTTATATCTTTTATGCCGATCTTCTCACCTGTTTTTTCATCTCTTTCGTGAACGATCAGCCTTACTTTCATCTTTAAATTTACGGAATAAGTAAGCCCTCGCTCCATGCACTCTCTGATCGTATATTTTGGTTTTCCGATTTCAGAGCTTACGTATTCCAGGCTTAAGCGGTTTTGCGGATCATGTATAGGAAATATCGATTTGAAAACTTTTTCTATACCGCTTTCGCCTTGATTTTTATCTACGTTTAAAAACTGGTCAAAACTCTTTTTTTGTAATTGTAGCAGGTTAGGAACATCGATCTCTTTGGCGACATTTGAAAAATCAACCCTAAGACGATTTCCTGAGTATAAACTATTTAGCATATTCTACCTCATTGGTATAAGTTGAAAGAAAGTAAATAACCGCACGTCTGCGGCATCTTTATAAAAATTAAATAAGGAGGCCTTGCCTCCTCTGTAAAAATAAGTGAAATTATTTAAGTTCGACTTTAGCGCCGGCTTCTTCAAGCTCTTTTTTAGCTGCTTCAGCCTCATCCTTGCTAATGCCTTCTTTAATAACGGAAGGAGTTTGCTCGACTGCATCTTTAGCCTCTTTAAGACCAAGGCCGGTAAGAGCGCGAACGACTTTAATAACGTTGATTTTCTTGTCGCCGCCGTCAACCAGAACAACATTAAATTCTGTTTTCTCCTCAGCTGCATCGGCTGCGCCGCCTGCTGCTGCGCCGCCTGCTACCATTACTGGAGCAGCGCTTACGCCGAATTTCTCTTCAAATTCTTTTACTAGTTCGCTTAGCTCTAATACTGAAAGATTAGAGATAAATTCTAATACGTCCTCTTTAGTAATTGCCATTTTTTATCCTTTTATATTATGCTGATTTTTCTTTTTTTTCTTTAAGTGCATTTAGTCCAATAGTGAAATTTTGGATAGGCGCGTTCCAAACTTGCAAAAGCATCGCAAGTAACTCATCACGGCTAGGCATCTTAGATAGAGCCTTGACCTTCTCGACACTTGCAACTTCGCCATCAATATGAGCGGTCTTGATTTTGAATAGTTCGCTATTTGTTTCTTCAAATTTAGCTGCAACTTTAGTAGCCGAAAGCTGATCGCCCCAGATAAAGATATTGGTATCTTTCAAAGTCATACCGGATTTTCCGATATTATTAAGAGCGATATTTGCAAGAGTATTTTTTACGATTTGAACTTTTACGTTTAAAACTCTAGCCGCATCTCTCAAGGCCTCTAGCTTTTTAGTGCTAAGACCGCGATAATCGCAAACTATAATCGCTTCATTTTCTTTAAATTCCGCTTCAAGTTTACTGATTATTTCAGATTTTTCATTTCTCGTCATCTAGTTTTTCTCCTTTCCGACTAGCGATTTCAAGCAGAGCGGCATAAAAGCGCGATTAAGCAAAAGCCTCTGCTATCTCCAATCTAAGATAAAATTTTTTAGCTAAAAATTAGCGTAGATCCATAAGCTCTTGAGTCTCAAGTAAAACAGAAGGGCTCATAGTTAACGATAAAGCAGCACTCTTAATGTATCTACCTTTTGCTGCTGCAGGTTTTTGTCTATTTACCGCTTTAATAAGGGTTGAAATGTTATCGTTTAGTTGCTCTTTTGAAAAGCTAACCTTACCGAGACCGGCATGTATGTTTCCTTGCTTATCAACACGGAAATTAACTTGACCACTTTTTGCGTTATTAACCGCTTGAGCTACGTCCATAGTAACAGTGCCTGTTTTTGGATTTGGCATAAGACCTTTTGGTCCCAAAATTCGTCCTACTTTACCGACTAGTCCCATTAAATTTGGAGTAGCAATAAGAACATCGAAATTCATAATTCCTTTTTGGATATCTTCAACAAGTTCATCGCTACCGACTATATCGGCGCCAGCAGCTTTTGCTTCGTCAGCTTTTGCATCTTTTGCTATAACAGCTACGCGAACGGTTTTGCCGGTTCCTGCAGGAAGTACAACCGAGCCTCTAACCATTTGATCTGCATGTCTTGGGTCAACATTAAGTTTCAAAGCAATTTCAACAGTTTCGTCAAATTTTGCACTTTTTAGTTGTTTTATGGTATCAATAGCCTCAGCTAAAGAATAATTTTTAGTAGCATCAACTTTTTCAAGCAGCTTACTAAATCTTTTTGTAGTTTTTTTTGACATTGATTTCTCCGCATTTACAATTTTTATGCTTCCACATTGCTAAATTTAAAATACACGCGCTAAATTAGATATTACCGCATGCCATAAATTTAACTTCAATAAAACCCTTATGTGGTAAAAGGATTAATCTACTACCGTAATACCTATTGAACGAGCTGAACCAGCAATAATTTTAGCTGCTTGCTCTCTATCTTTAGTATTTAAGTCGGCAATTTTTTTCTCAACGATTTCAAGTACCTGAGCTTTTGTAAGCTTAGCTACTTTATTTTTTAACGGATTATCCGAACCTTTTTCTATACCTGCAGCTTTTTTGATTAGGTCCGTTGCAGGTGGCTGTTTTGTGATAAAAGTAAAACTTTTGTCTGCATATACTGTAATAACGACCGGCACTCTAAATCCAGCCATATCCTTAGTTCTTTCATTAAAAGCTTTGCAAAATTCCATAATATTCACACCCTGCTGACCAAGAGCCGGACCTACCGGAGGACTCGGATTTGCTTTTGCAGCAGCAATATGTAATTTAATTTCGCCTACAACCTTTTTAGCCATAAACTTCTCCTTATACTATCTTCTCAACTTGTGAATATAAAATTTCAACTGGAGTACTTCTACCAAATATTGAAACATTCAACTTTAACTTGCCATGTATCATATCGTACTCTTCCACTATTCCTGTAAAATTTGCAAAAGGTCCTTCGATAATACGAACATTTTCACCATTATCAAAGAAAATCTTTGGCTTAGGAGCAGCACGTTTTTGAACCTTTTCCAAAATTAAATTAATGTCTTTTTCGCTCAAAGGCGTAGGCTTTTTAGCCTCACCTATAAATCTGCCTACTTTAGGAAGAGATTGTATCTTATGCCAAAGAGCAGTATCTAAATCAAGATACGCAAAAGCATATCCAGGATAAAGACTTCTCTCATTTATTTTTTTCTTACCATTTTTTATTTCTATTACGTCTTCAGTAGGAACTATAATTTCTTTTAGTTGTTCTTCAATATGATTATCTCTAACCAAATTTTCAATAGCTCTTTTTACACTCATTTCACTACCGGCATAAGTTTGAATTGCATACCATTTATGTGCCATACATTCAACCTTAAATAAGCTTTGAAACAGAAAAAGACATAATGACGTCAACAAGAGCTAAAAAAAGTGAGACAATAGCTACTACAGCAAAAACCGTTATAAAAGCATTCCTGATTTGCTCTTTGAGTGGAAAAATTACCTTTTCAATCTCCGCACGAGAAAGCTTAATATAGCTTATTATTTTTTCCATTTTCAACCTTTTGATGGCAGGGCAAGAGGGATTCGAACCCCCAACCATTGGATTTGGAATCCAGCGCTCTACCGTTGGAGCTATTGCCCTAAAAGCCTTAGCTCTTTAATTTTACTTCTTTATGAATGGTATGTTTTTTTAGTCTTGGACAATATTTTTTTAGTTCCAATTTTTCAGTTGTCGTTTTACTGTTTTTTACCGTAGTATAATTTATATCACCTGATTCAGAACATTTAAGACCAACTTTTATTCTGTTACCTTTTGCCATAAATTCCCTTCAAAAAAGCGGAGAAAAACTCCGCCAAAATATAAAAATAAATTATGCTAGAATCTTAGAAACAACGCCTGAACCGACTGTTCTACCGCCTTCACGGATCGCAAAGCGAGTTCCCTCTTCAAGAGCAACTGGCGCAATAAGCTCAACAGTTATCTTTAGGTTGTCACCAGGCATAACCATTTCTGTTCCTTCTGGAAGAGTGATAGAACCTGTAACATCAGTCGTTCTTACATAGAACTGCGGTCTATAGTTGTTAAAGAATGGAGTGTGGCGTCCACCTTCTTCTTTTGTTAAAATATAAACTTCGCCCTCAAATTTAGTGTGAGGAGTAATTGATTTAGGTTTGCAAAGAACCATACCGCGCTCAACATCTTCTTTTTTTGTACCTCTTAGAAGAACGCCTACGTTATCGCCTGCTTCGCCTTGATCCATCTCTTTTCTAAACATCTCGACGCCGGTAACTGTAGTAGTTTGAGTTGGTCTAATACCTACGATTTCGATGGTATCGCCGACTTTTACCACGCCTTTTTCAATTCTACCGGTAACAACCGTACCGCGACCAGAAATAGAGAAAACGTCCTCGATAGGCATCAAGAAATCTTTATCTGTTGCGCGTACTGGAGTCGGAATATACTCATCAACTCTAGCCATAAGCTCAAGAACCTTTGCAGACCATTCGCCGTCTGTTCCAGCCTTAGCCTCATTAAGAGCTTGTAGAGCCGAGCCTGCTACGATTGGAGTATCGTCACCAGGGAAGTCGTACTCGTTTAGAAGCTCACGAATTTCCATCTCAACTAGCTCAAGAAGCTCCGCATCGTCAACCATATCAGCCTTATTCATAAATACAACGATATAAGGAACGCCTACTTGGCGGGATAGTAGAATATGCTCTCTAGTTTGAGGCATCGGGCCGTCAGCAGCAGATACGACTAGAATCGCACCGTCCATTTGCGCTGCACCTGTAATCATATTTTTAACATAGTCGGCGTGACCCGGGCAGTCAACATGCGCATAGTGGCGATTTTCGGTTTCATACTCGATATGAGAAGTAGCAATGGTAATGCCGCGCTCTTTTTCTTCAGGAGCGTTATCGATATTATCATAGTCTTTTAGCTCTGCAAGACCTTTTCTTGAAAGAACAGCGGAAATCGCAGCTGTCAATGTTGTTTTACCATGGTCAACGTGACCGATAGTACCAATGTTTACGTGTGGCTTGTTACGTGAAAATTTTTCTTTTGCCATCTCTTCCTCCGTAATGATTTGTTTTTAACTCAAATTTATGTCTAATTTCTCTAAAACCATGGAGCTCATAGCGGGACTTGAACCCGCGACCTCTTCCTTACCAAGGAAGTGCTCTACCTCTGAGCCATATGAGCGCAATATCGCTTGGTATAAGAGATAATATAAAAACATAAACAACTAAAAGGAAATTAAAAATAGAGCTATAGCAAATGTATAAAAATTTATAGAGACTTTTATCATTTTACAGCTCCCAGTTTCATTTCCAAAATTCTGGAGCGGGAAACGGGGCTCGAACCCGCGACCCTCAGCTTGGAAGGCTGATGCTC
>CAUQJU010000047.1:0-7997 GCA_963518005.1 uncultured Campylobacter sp. | reverse complement strand
GAGTCACAGGGAGTAAAATTTTACGATAGCGTAAAAGAAAAAGATGAGATTTTTGATCAAATTTTAGCCGTTAGGCAAAGCGGACTGGAGCTTTTAAAGCCTTATGCAGATCAGGCCGATCCGCAAGTTTTTTACGCTTTAGTGTGTGAGGATATTGACGCTTGCTTTATAAAAGCCCTAAACTACGAGCTTGAGCTAAATGCATTTTATGAAAATTTGACCGATAGCCTTGGCGACGAAAACTTTAAAGACGTCTGCTTTAGGCTTTGGGCTACGTCAAATAACGAATACATCCCGGCTCTAAAAGCAAAGCTAGCTCAAATTTTAGCCGCACAGTTTCAAGCTGCGGATAACGCAAGCCAAGAGGAGCAGGCGCAAGCGGCTCAAAATCAAAGCGAAAATATCTTAAACGCTTTTGACTCAAGCAGCTTTAATCAAATCAGCCAAACGCTAGAGCGCATAAGCTCAGGACAAGGCGGCAAAGACGACGTCGTCGCGCTTTTAAATAACCCGAATTTTTCATTTTTCGGCGGACTGGCGCTGGGCGGACTAGCTAGCATGATGCTAGGTAAAAATTTAGACAAAAACAAATATAAAGAATAAAAATTTAACACAAAGGATAAAAAATGGCATTACCGTTTATCGCAGGCGCGATTTTGGGTGGTTTAGCCGTCGCGGCTTTTGGCAATAAAGAAAAGATCAAGTCGGCTCTTGAAACCGGACTAGATAAAGGCAAAGAGTTCGCCCAAAACGCAAAAGACTATGCACAAAAAAAGGCGAGCGAAGTAAAAGAGTATGCAGAGGAACAATTTGCCAAAGCGTCCGAAGAGGTCAAAAGCGAAATAAAAAATCGCAAAAGGCGTACTAGCGAGGAAGTAGCGGCAGAAAAAGCATCTACTATAAAACAAGGCAGAAAAAAACCGGGTCCAAAAGCTAAAAAACCGGTAGTAAAAGCCGAACAAGAACAAGTAAAACCTCAAGAACAAAAGCCAGAAGCCGACGTGACGGAGGAAACTAAAGCGATGGCAGACAGTATCGCAAACGCGCTCGAAGCAAATTTGGGCAGAAATCACTAAAAAAGGTAAAATATGGCGCTAACTTCAACCACTAGACTTCCGGCAGACCACCTAATAAGCGGCGCGCTAATCGGCGCGATGGCAGCCGGCGGCGTAGAAATACTAAACTATAAAAAAGGCAAGGTCAGCAAGACGCAGGCCGTAGCTAAAACGACTAAAATCGCTATCCAAGGCGGTATCGTCACGGCGTGCGCTATCAGCGCATCAAACAAACTAGTCTCGGCGCGCTATCTTGCGGCTGCGGCAACCGTTGCCATCGGTATCGCCGGCGTAATCGCTACGGAAAAAATAATCAAAATTTTAGAGGAAGATAAATGAAAAACCCTTACATAAACGAAACGCAAACTATAAATCAACTAAACGAAGACGGCAGCACGACTACGACTACTACGACGGTCAAGACTACCGGCGCCCCAAGCGCGCTGGATAATAGCATAAATAATGCGCTAAAAGACTTTATCCCCGCAAATTTTAATGCCGCGGGCTTCATAAAAGGCGCGCTAATAGGCGGTGTCGCAGCCTACGTGCTAACCAATGAAAACGCCCAAAAAGCGATATTTTCCGCTATCGTAAAGGGGTCAAATTTGCTTCAAGCCGGATTTGAGGAGTTAAAAGAGCGCTTTGAAGACGTAAAGGCTGAAATTGACTCCCAAAAATAACGTTCGCATCGCGCATCTAACCAAAAACCGCGCTAGATTTATCTGCGAACGCATCGGCGAAAACTGCGACGAGAGCCATTTGGAGGCGCAAATTTCCGAATTTAAATACGTAAAAAGCGTCAGAGTAAATAAAAAAGCCAAGAGCATCGTGGTCGGCTTTGAGTCAAATTTAGACGAGATTAAAGATTTTATCGAAAATTTACCGATTAAAAATTTAACCAAGCGTAAAGAAGAGCCGAGCAAGGCTGAAATTTACAAAGCCGCAGCCG
Source organism: uncultured Campylobacter sp. (assembly GCA_963518005.1). GTDB lineage: Bacteria > Campylobacterota > Campylobacteria > Campylobacterales > Campylobacteraceae > Campylobacter_A. The sequence continues at coordinate 5,993 of CAUQJU010000047.1, read as the reverse complement.
CTTTAGCTCTGACTCCGCTAATCAGCAGTAATGGCGTAAAGGCCGCGGTTAGCCTCGTCGCCGCAGCTCCTTTGCTAAAAGAGGGCGCAAGCGAAGCCGTAAACGAGGGCGTAACCTCAAAGGCTCTTGAAGCCGCGGCCGTCGGCGTGAGTCTAGCTAGACGCGACTTTTTGGCGGCAAATAGCACGAATCTCATGCTAACCATCGGCGAATATATGGAAGAAAGCGCCGTACATCGCAGCGACGACCTTATCAAAGAGTTAGCCCGTCCAAACATCGAAGAGGTTTGGATCGAGATAAATAATAACGGCGAAAAATCTCTCAAAAAAATCTCGACCGCCGACGTCAAAGTAGGCGACATCGTGGTCGTCGGCGCAGGCGAGAGTATCGGTATAGACGGCTATATCGTGGAAGGCACCGCAAGCGTAAATCAAGTCTCGATGACTGGCGAAGCAGAACCGGTCAAAAAAGAGCGCGGCGACCGAGTGATGAGCGGAACGGTCGTAGAAGACGGACGCATCAAAATTTGGGCCGAGAGCATAGCCGCCGAGAGCGCGACTGCAAGGATAAAATCATATATCCAAAGCTCGCTAAACGAAAAATCCTCCGTCGGGCTAAAGGCCACGAGGCTAGCCGACAAGCTAGTGCCCGTGACGCTAAGTCTAGCCGGCGTCTCGTATCTGCTTAGCCGAGATATGACTCGCGTTGCTAGCGTCTTGCAGGCGGATTATTCCTGCGCGCTAAAGCTAGCTACGCCCGTCGCCTTTAAATCAAGCATCTCAAAAGCCGGTCGCAACGGCGTACTAATAAAGGGCGCTAAATCTATCGAAGCGCTAGCAAGCGCCGATACTTTCGTCTTTGATAAAACGGGTACGCTAACGCACGGCAGCCTAAGCGTCGTCAAGGTTCACTCGTTTAAAAAAGAATTTAGCGAGGCGCAGCTGTTAAATTTGACCGCAAGCGCAGAGGAGCATTACTTCCACCCCGTAGCCGAGGCTATCGTAAAGGCCGCTAGAGAGATAGGCTTTCATCATATCCACCACGACGAGGTCGAGTTTATCGTCGCTCACGGCGTGAAAACATACGTAGGCGGCAAAGAGGTCGTGATCGGCTCGCGGCATTTTTTAGAGGACGACGAGCAAATTTCTTTTAGCAAGCACGAAGAGATCATAAAAAACGAGGTAAATAGCGGACTTACGCTACTATACGTAGGCTACGACAAAGAGCTTTTAGGTATCATCGCTATGCGCGACACTATGCGAGAAAACGCCGCGCAGACGCTAGCAAAACTGCGAAAACTGGGCGTAAAAGAGCTCATCATGCTAACGGGCGACGTGCAGTCTAAAGCGGGTCAAGTAGCAAGCGAACTAGGTATCGATAGAGTCTATGCAAACTGCCTACCTACCGACAAAGCAGGCATCATCGAGCAGTTAAAAGCCGAGGGTAAAAAAGTAGCCTTTATCGGAGACGGCATCAACGATGCGCCAAGCCTCACCAAGGCCCACGTAGGCATCAGCATGCAAAAGGGCGCCGACATCGCAAAAGCCACCGCCGACATAAGCCTGCTAAAAGACGACATCGCCTCTGTTGCCGTCGCAAAAGACATCGCAAATAAAACCATGAGGCTGATAAATACGAATTTTAACGCCACCGTCGGCATAAACTCGCTTATACTAGCCGGCGCTACGTTTGGACTCTTTAACCCTATCGCCACGGCCGTTTTGCACAACGGCACGACGATCGGACTGCTGGCAAATTCGATGAAAGGCGTCAAGATAGGCGCGAAGTAAATTTAAAGGAATGACGGTTGATGGATAAAATTTTAAAATTTATGAACGACGAGATGTCGCTAGCCAACGACTTTTTATACGGCTATTTTTTAGTTATCGTGCTTGTTCTTACGGGTATTTATTTTAGCTATATTACTAGATTCGTGCAGTTTAGGATGTTTTTTGAGGCATGCAAAGTGCTAGTCGAGAAAAAGGATAAATACAATAAGCACCACCTTACGCCCTTTCAAGCGCTGATGATCTCCACTGCCTCGCGCGTGGGCATCGGAAATATCGCCGGCATCTCCGCGGCTATCGTAGCCGGCGGTCCGGGCGCGCTATTTTGGATGTGTTTGATGGCGTTTTTGGGCGCGGCTTCGGCATTTGCCGAGAGTACGCTAGCTCAAATTTACAAGACCAAAGACGTATTTGGCTTTAAGGGCGGCCCGGCATACTACATCAAAAACGGTCTAGGCATTAAATGGCTAGCTACGCTTTTTGCGGTTATCCTCGTCATTACCTACGCTTACGGATTTAACGGCCTACAAAGCTACACCATGACCTCCGCCTTTCAAATTTACTACGACCAAAGCGCTGGTGCTACGAGCTTTAGCGATAGCGGCTTGCCGGTTGGTATCGGGCTCATCCTTACCGCATTTGCGGCGGTGATGTTTTTTAGCAAGAGCCACGTCATCGGCAAGGTCAGCTCCTACATCGTGCCTTTTATGGCGCTTGCTTACATCCTGCTAGCCTTTATCGCGATCTGTTTAAATTTAGACAAGCTCCCGTCAGTATTTGATATGATTATAAAAAGCGCCTTTGATTTTAAGGCGATATTTGGCGGATTTGCCGGTAGCGTGATCGTCTACGGTATCAAGCGCGGCCTGTTTTCAAACGAAGCAGGCATGGGTTCTGCGCCAAACGCGGCCGCTGCTGCTCATACTAGCCACCCGGTTAAACAAGGACTCGTGCAGGCGATGGCGGTTTTTATAGATATGACGATCTGTGTGGCTTCAGGCATGATAGTGCTTTTCTCGCAGGCCTATATCACAAAGCAAACCGGCGTTAGCGGCGAGCCGCTCACCGCTCTTCCTTTAGTCCAGGCCGCGATGCGCGAGTACTTCGGCGAGATAGGGCTGCACTTTACGACGCTTGCGGTGGTGCTTTTTGCTATCACGTCGCTGATCGGCAACTACTACTACGCACAGGCAAATATCAAATATCTCACGAAAAATCACAAAATCGCCACGGCATTTAAGGTTACGGCGGTTGCGATGATATTCGTCGGGGCGCAGATGAACCTAACTATCGCGTGGAATATCGCCGACATCACGATGGCTGCGATGGCTACGATAAATATCGCTGCGATCTTTATGCTATCAAAAGTCATGATAAAAGCCCTAAAAGACTACGAATCGCAAAGAAAAGCGGGTCTAAATCCGGAATTTGACCCAGAGAATATCGGCATAAAAAATACCTCTTGCTGGAGCAAAAAATGAAAATAGGCGGTGAACTTTTAAATCTACAAACTCATAGAAAAGTCGCCAAGGTCGGCATGAGCGTCACTTTAGCGGCTGTTTGCGTTACGGCTTTGGGAATGCTCGGACGTAACAAAGGCGGCTTTAAAAAGTGGCACGTAGCCTCAGGCGTCGCGTTTATAGGTTTTTCGCTCTATCATGCGGGTCTCTACGAAAACGGCATTTTTAGAAATATGATCGTAAACGCAAACAAGAAAAACGCCGAAGCTAAGAGGCTAGCAAGCGATGATAAAGCTTAGCGACGCCGAAATTTTAGCCTATATCGGCGAGGATCTGCCCTACTTTGATCTCACGACCTCGCTTCAAGGCATCCACAAAAATGCCGTTTTAACCATACTACCGCGCGAGGACGTGACGGTTAGCTGCGTAGACGTCGCCGCTCGCATCGCGCAGTTGCTTGGCTGCGAGGCGCAAATTTGCGTCCCAAACTCAGCCGTCGCAGCCGTAAAAGAGCCCATCGTAAAAATAAACGGCAGCTACGATAATGTGCATAAAGCCTGGAAGCTAGCGCAAATTTGCCTAGAGTACGCCTGCAAGATCGCCACCTACGCAAGAGCGATGAACGAGGCGGCAAAAAGCGTAAATCCAAAGTGCGAAATCCTTGCCACGCGCAAGAGCTTCCCGTTTGCTAAGAAATTTTGCCTAAAAGCCGTGCTTGAGGGCGGCTGCGGCATACATAGGCTAAATTTGAGCGATAGCGTGCTGTTTTTTAAAAATCACATCAAGGCTTATGGCTCATATGAGAAGTTTTTAGCTCAAATTCCAACCTTTAAAGCAAAAGCTCCCGAGCGCAAAATCGCCGTCGAATGCGAAAATTTAAACGACTGCGAAGCGCTTTTAAAGGCGGGCGCCGACGTCGTGCAGTGCGATAAATTTACGCCGGGATCCGTAAAGCAGGCGGTAGGTCTGCGAGATAAAATCGCCCCAAACGCGGCTCTAGTCGCAAGCGGCGGGATAAATCTAAAAAACGTCAGGGAATTTGCCGGCACAGGCGCGGACGCGCTTATTACGTCAGCTATGTACACGCAAGGTATGGCCGATATCACGGCGGTTTTAGAGATAGCGTAAATTTGCAAATTTGGCGAGCAGACAAGGCGCCAAATCCAAACCGATATTTTGCAAAGCATGAGTTTTAAATAAAATTTAAATAAATTTGGATTGCCTTTTATACTCGCCTGGTAAAGGCTAAGACTATACGAATCTAACTGTTAGCCGGCCATCAAATTTCGGCGACTATCTTTCAAATTTTCAAAAAACCATCGCCAAAAGCGCTAAAATTTAACGATAAATTTAAACCGCCTTGCTGTAACTTAAAGCAAATACGCCGAGTTTAAATCATGAATTTATGAGCTTGACCTTTGTCTGCATGGCCCAAAATCCTTCGGAATTTATCTCGCGCGAACCCAAAGATAAAATTTGCTTATTGCCTGAAATTTTATATAAAGCCGACAAAAACTCATCAAATTCCTGCGAGCCGTCGGCATGGCAATTTATAATAAGTTTATTGCCATCGTAAAAACAAAGCGACGGTTTTTTAGCGGCTTTGAGCTTTAAGCCAAAAAACCAAACATTATCAAGCGCGACTTTTTTACCGTTAAAAGTTATCAAAGATTTATTTGTAACTATGAGCCCTTGCCTGATAAATCCGACGACATCCCTATATAAAGCCAGCATTACGAAAAATATCGCAAGCGCGACAAAGAATTTGTAAAGCAACTCGCTAGATTTTACAAAAGAAACAAGCATCGCCGCCGTAAAAATAATCCAAAACAAAATCATAAATGCAACCAAAAGCCTGTTTACGCACGGATATTCGTAGATTATTTCTTCGCCGCTACCCAACCTTATACGCTTTGAAATTTGATCAAAATACCTCACCTTGTCGCCTTTTTACTATCGCTGCCGGAATCGTCAAAACAGCGTCGTTAATTAGTTATTCATTTATCTACTGTGCTTAAATTCGGCTTCACAGACATTTTCTTACGCTTGTAAATCCACGCCAAGCCGCCGTTTAGCAAGCAGTTTCAGCCCTTCCGCATCACCCGCTCAAACCACTCGTATTTTTTATCGCTTATCCTCATTACGCAGCCGTCTTGCTTTTTAGCGACTAGAGTCAAATTTGAAAATTTCTGTTCGTCTTCGTTTTTTATAGGAGCGCTGTTGTCGTAGAAATATATCTCGTCGCAAACGCCGATGAGACGGGCTAAATTTACAAAGCTGGCGTCATATCTGCGCTCTAGCACGGCACCGTCTATAGAGTGTCCGTTTTTAGCCGCGCGTATCGCAACTCTGTATTTAGAAAGCTCCACGCTTTCAAGGCCTACGTAAAATAGCGTAACAAAGTAGCCGTGCGCCTTGGCGTCTTTGATAAAATTTACGATAGAATGCCCGCTCAGCGTCGTTTCGATATTAAAGCTGACGCCGTTTTCAAGGTAGTTTTTGCGAAGGCGCAGAGCCAGCCTTGCCGCGCGCTGCTGATCTTTTGCGTTGCGCCAATCGCCGAATTCCCGCACTAATTCGTCGGAATTTATCCTTAACCCATAAATTTTATCATCCTCTAGCTGCCTCACGTAGAAGGTTGATTTGCCCGCGCCGTTCACGCCCGCAAATACGTAGAGTCGCTTCACAAGCTTATCTCTTTTATATCGGCGATTTTAAGGAATTCCGCGTAAATTTGCCCCACGAG
>CAUQJU010000046.1:0-8060 GCA_963518005.1 uncultured Campylobacter sp. | reverse complement strand
CGGCGGAAATATCGAAGGCGCGGCTGCTGCGGCTTGGTTTTACTTCGGCAAAGACTTGAGCGAGCTTAGTATCGCCGAATGCGCGCTTTTAAGCACGATACCCAAAAATCCAAACGCCAACCGCCTAGATAAAAAATCAAACATAAACGCGCTAAAAAACCGCGCCATTAAGCTGCTTTATAAAGCCGGCACGATAGATCAAAGCGCCTTTACTAGAGCGCAAAGGGAGCCGTTTAAAAACAAACGCTACGATGCCGTTTATAAGGCCAGGCACTACGCCGCGCAAGCTCTAAAAAACGGCGTTACGCACTCGAATTTAGATCTAAATTTGCAAATTTTACTCGAAAACGCGATAAAAAATACCGCAGCCTCGCTAAAATCAAAAGACGCAAATAACGCCGCCGGGATAATAATCGATAACAAAAACATGAGCGTAGCGGCATACGTAGGCTCGCACGACTGGCGCGCTGCGCAGGGGCAAAACGACGGCGTAACGATGAGCAGAAACGTGGGCTCCACGCTAAAGCCGTTTATATTTTCTCTAGGACTCGACGAGGGTTTCATCACGCCAAAAAGCCAGATGATAGATACGGAAATTTTCCTCGGAGAGTACGCGCCCAAAAACTACGACAGTAGGTTTTTCGGCATCATCTCGGCGACCGAGGCGCTAGCGCTCAGTCTAAATATCCCCGCCGTTAGCCTAAACAACAAGCTTGGCGAAAATTCGCTCTACGAGCTGCTTTCGCGCATGCATTTGGTGAGCCGTCCAAAGGAATTTTACGCAGATAGTATCGCGCTTGGAAGCGCGGAAATGAGTTTGCTAAGCTTAGCCCACCTCTACACGATCTACGCAAACGGCGGCGAGCTAAAGCCCCTTGAAGTCGCAGGCAAGACGCTACCGGGCTACGGGCGGCTAATCAGCCCGCAAAGCGCGTATCTAACCTCAAAAATGCTCTCCTCCGCTTCCCGCAGTTATCTTGGCGTCGCGTGGCAATACGCCGAAAATACGCCGCAAATCGCCTTTAAAACCGGCACCAGCTACGGCTCTCGAGATATCTATACGATAGGCGTAAATAGCGACTACACGGTTGCGGTGTGGTTTGGTAACTTTAACGGCAAAAAGACGCAAAATTTAAGCGGATTTAGCGACGCCTCGCGCGCAGTTTTTGACGCATTTAAGCTGCTGGCTCAAAAGCAAAAATTATCTTTCATGAGCGCTCCAAGCGGCATAGAGAGCAAAAAAACCTGCCTTGACGCGTTTAAATTTAAAGAGTGCAAAGATGAGGAAGACGACTGGCTGATAGAGGGCGTAGAGCTAAAAGACGTTTGCGAGAGTATCAGGAGCGAAGAGGTCGGGTTTTTACTCAAAAACGGCGCTATAACGCAAGCAGACATCAAAGATAGTCCTTGTTATTATAAATTTAAAAGCTATAAACCACTCGTTGCTATGCCGACGAATAATCAAATTTTGCTAAGCGATGAGAATTTAACTAAAGTTATGCTAAAATGCTACGCTTATATCGGCGATGAGATATATCTCAAGATAGACGAGAACGAGTGGGAAAAAGTAAAAAACGCTAGCGAAAATACGTTAAATTTAACGCAAGGCAAACACAAGCTCGGATGTCTGGATGAAAACTCGAATTTAAGCGAAATAAACATGGAAATAAGGAGATTTTAATGAACTATAAACTCATGGGCTTAAGCCTAAGTTGCGTTTTGGCGGCAAATTTAAGCGCCTTTACGCTTGAGGGCGGAAGCAAAATTTTAGAAGGAGGTGCGGTAAGCCTAGGCGTAGAATACGCGCAAAAAGACGAGTCTTTAATCGGCAAGGTAACGCACAAAAAGATAATCGAGTGTTCACCCGAAATCAGCGGCGCCTTTGAATACGGCTCGGACTCTATCTTGTTTTATCCAAAAAAACCGCTGGCAAAGGGCGTAAGCTACTCGTGCAAAAAAGGCGAAAGCAAGGTTAAAATTTACGGCGGAGATTTTGAGCTCTCGGGCATAACTGAATACGCCAAAGATACCTTTTTAGCGGTATTTAACGACGAGGTTAGCGAGGAAGAATTTACGGCGAATTTTAAAATTTACGATAAGCAAAATTTGGCCAAGCAAAACATCAAATACAAAATCGTAGCCAAAACTCCTAAAAGCTTTCAAATAAAGCTACTTGAAAAAGGCGAAAATTTGGTATTTGCCGTCTCGAAAAATCTAAAAAGCAAGGCCGGCGCAAACCTAAACGACGACTACGAGGCGACTAACGAGCCTGAAGAACAAGAAAAATTCGTCGATAACGATAGAGCTAAAACTATGTATTTAGACGACGTCAAAGCCGTTAGCCTAGAGGGCGGCAAGCTAGGCATTAGGATATTTTTAAACGACTGGCTCGATACTTACAACCTAAATAAATACGTAAAAATAGACGGTATAAAAAATCTACAAGTAGGCGAACTGGAATACACCGATAACAGCGATACGAAATACTACCGCTACGTCGATATAACCAGCGACGAACTAAAGCCTCAAACCGAGTACAAAGTCACGCTAAAAAAAGGCTTTGGCGATGAGGATAGAATTTTGCGAGAAGATGCGGAGTTTAGCGTCAAAACCGGCGATTATAAGCCGTTTTTGGAATTTACCGATAAAGGCTCTTATTTATCTAGCGCCGGTGAAATCGGCGTAAAAGGCGTAAATTTAAATACCGCTAAAGTCGTCGTAGAAAAGTTAAAAGAGCCGAATTTAAGATACTTTTTAAATTTTACCCAAACTCCGCTTGATGACTACGTAGAAGAAGTCGCAAGCAAAAACTACGATCTAGGCGGCGCTCAAAACGAGATGCAAAAATACAAAATAAAGCTTGACTTTGCCGAGGGCGGAGATGGAGTTTATCTAGTCACGATCTACTACGATAAAGATAAAAGTGCCAAAAAAGCCGTCTATCTAACCGACATCGGCCTAAGCGCAAAAATTTCAAAAGACGAGGTGTTTTTATTTGCCAACCGCCTAAGTAAAAACGAAGTCGTCGCAAACGCGGACGTTAAAATTTACTCTGCCAAAAATAGCCTCATCGCAAGCGGTATCACAAACGACGAAGGCGTATTTAAATTTAACAAAAAAGACATCGGCAAAGACGTAGCAAGCGCGGTCGTAACGCTAGGCAAGGAGCAAAGCTTCATCGCTCTATCGCAAAACAAACGCCTAAACGAGGAGTCGAATTTAGACGTTAAAGATAGAAGCGAAATTTACGACGCTTATTTGCATTTTGCCAGCGACATCATCCGCCCGCAGGAAAATATAAAAGGCGAGATCATCATCAAAAACGCGCTGTTTAAAGGGCTAGCAAATATGCCAGTTAAGCTAAAAATCAAAGATCCGCAAAATAAAACGATCCTAGATAAAAGCGTAAATACTACCGAGCTTGGCGTCATAAATTTCGACGAGCCGGTAAACTCGGGGCTAACGGGCTCGTTTAGGCTTGAGATAATCTTTGCTAACAAGCTCATAGATAGCTACGACTTTTCCGTAGAGTCCTTCACTCCGCAACGCATCAAAAACGAGGTTAGTCTCGAAAAAGAAATTTACGCTCTAGGCGACGTTATGGACGTTAAATTGCAAAGCGCGTATCTTTTCGGCGGCGCGGCGGCAAATCTAAAAGGCGACGTAACGATAAATCTATATCAACAAGACTACAAAAACGATAAATTTAAAGAGTATAAATTTAGCAACGACGAATACGCCGCAAACGGCCTAGACCAAAGCGTCAAGCAAGTAGAACTAGACGATGAGGGCAAGGGCGAAACCGTATTTAAGCTGGAAAATAAATCCAAAATAGCAAGCGTTTTAAAAGGTACGGCGGTCTTTAACATAAACGACGACGGCAAAAACGTAAGCGCTAGCAAGAACTTTAACGTTTATCCGTTTGACGCGATGGTGGGAGTAAAAGCAAACGATACCTACATCGACTCAAACTCTAAACTAACGCTAAATTTGGTAAGTATCGATCCGTTTAAAGACGAGGAGATAAAAGACAGGCAAAAAGCTATCGAGATAAAAAAAGAAATCTGGGACTACAACTACGATAAAGACGGCTATCTAAGATGGCACAGCCGCTACGAAAAGGTCTTTAGCGATACTCTTAGCGGAAACGAGTTCGTCTACGACTTTAAGCAAAGCGGCGATTACGTCGTTACGGTTTCAGACATCCTTAGCGGCCATTCGGCAAATTTAAACATTTACGTCAGCGGCTGGGATTACGGCGAAACGCTACAGCCGACAAAAGAGCTGGCAAAAGCCAAAATCAAGCTAAACAAAAAAATCTATAAAAAAGGCGACGAGCTAATAGCAGACGTAAGCTCCGTACTAAAAAGCGGTATCGCTATCGTCACGCTAGAATCGGGCGACGTTAAAAAATATAAAGTCGTAAACGTCCAAAACAACGTCGCAAGCGCTAAATTTAACCTTGATTTCGACTTTGAGGGGCTTTACGTCACGGCCTCGGTCGTGCGCGTAGCAGACAACGATACTCTGCCGTTTAGAACCTACGATAAAATCTACGTAAAGGCCGATAAATCCTACCGCAGAGCAAATACGCTCATAGAGGCGCCAAAAACCGTAAGGTCAAACTCTAAATTTAAAGCTAGCGTAAAAACCGAGCCAAACGCCGAGGTTACGATATTTGCCGTCGATGAGGGCGTACTGCAAATCACCAACCAAAAGCTAAAAAGCCCGCTGGAGTTTTTCGATACGATTTTAAGCGACGGAGTGCTTGATTACGACTTTTACGCAAATTTAAGCGGATTTAAAAAAGACGGCAAGGTGCTAAGCTTCGGCGGCGACGCGGCGAAGGCTCTTTTAGAGATGAGGATGGCAAAATTTGCTAGCCCGGTAGATAAGAAAAATATACAAACCTATATCAAAATGCAAACGGCAAAAGCCGGTGCCGACGGCGTAGCGAATTTCGAGATAGAAGTGCCTAGCGACTTTAACTCCGAGATAAATTTAGCCGCGCTTAGCGTCGCCGGCGATAAGCTGGGCTTTAGCGTAAATGCCGTAAAGGTAAAAGACGACGTCATCCTAAAACCGACTCAAACGGCGTATCTTATCGAGGGCGACAAGATAAACTACTCGCTAAGAGTGATAAACACGACTAAAGAGCCAAAAAAAGTAGCCTTGAGCCTAGATACCAACCTAAATGCGAAACTAGGCGTAGATAGTATCGAGCTAAAACCCGAGGAAAACGCTAAGCTAAATTTCACGGTCGATGCTAACGCTACGGGCAAAGCGTATATAAATTTCACCGCAAACGACGGCAAAGAGGGCTACTCCTACTCGCAAAAACTAGACGTCATAAACGCCTATCCGCTAAGCACCTACGCTAAGACGTTTTACGCGAGCGAGAAAAAGACCTTTAAACTGGACGAAGAGTTAAACGATATCACGATAGACGCTTCAAGCTCTATCAAAGGCGTGCTAAGCGCAAACAGCGATAAACTCGTAAATTACCCTTACGGATGCGCCGAACAGCGCTCTAGTAAGCTTTTTGAGCTAAATTTCCTAACGCTTGGGGGCGGCGACTCTAAAGAGGCAAAAGCAATAGAGGCCGACAGAAAAAGATTCGTCCTTTCAGGCATGCAAGACGTAATCAAAATGCAAAAAACAGACGGCAGCATCGGCTACTGGAGTCAGCTAAGCTATACGAACAACTTCGCCTCCGTCTACGCTATAGATATGCTACTAACGCTTGAAAAATCGGGCTTTGCGCTAGATAGCGGAGTAAAAAGCAAGGCACTTGGCTGGCTTAGGGATTTTGATCCGGTAAATAATTTCCAAGCGCTATACGCCGCATACATCCTAAGTACGCAAGGCAAGCTAGATAGATCAAAACTAAACGCGCTTTACGATCAAAAACGATACGAAAGCGGCGCGTTAGAGGGCTACTTGATGGCGGCCACGCTCAAAAACGAAGGACTAACCGAAGAGAGCAAGAAAGTGCTAAAAGGAGTCGGCAATAATTTCTTTAACGAGCAATCAGACGATCCTTCGGATTTTGGCTCAAGCGTGAGAAATAAAGCCTTTATCCTGCTTCTTCACGCTAATCACTTCGAAAAGAACGAATTTAGCGACTCTTTAGCCGACTTTTTGATAAAAAACGTAGACAAGCTTTACTCCACGCAGGAGCGCGCGTTTACGCTAAGAGCGCTAAGAGCCTATATCAAGGACGTCTCAAACGAGAATAAATTTAAGCTAATAGCAGACGGTCGCGAGCTAGACTTTAGCGGCAGAGGCGCTATCAACGTCACTCCGAAAAAGCCTGAAATCACCATCGTGCCGGAGGGTAACGCTAGCGTGTATCTAGGCGTTAGCGCATCAGGCTATAAAAAGCTAGCCGTAAATCATAAATTTGACAAAAGAGGGTTTGATATCTATAGAACTTTCGTCGATAAAGACGGCAAAGAGATAGATATTAATGCGCTTAAAGTAAACGACGTCATCTACTCTAAACTTACGCTAAGAACGGATAAATTTATCAGAAACGGCGTGATAAACGAGACGATTAGCCCTTGCTTTGAGGTGATAAACGAAAACATCGTACCAAACGCAAGAACAGAGGATACGAAAAGCTCTTTAACGCTCGAGCACCAAAACATCGAGGACGATAGGGTTTTGAGCTTTTACAGTCTTTACCGTAAAGACGATAAAAATACGCTTTATACGCCTCTTCGCGTCGTTATGAGCGGTAAATGCATGCTACCTGCGGTCATCACGGAAAACATGTACGACGAAAGCATGAGCGACTACGATCTATCTCAGCACGAATTTATCGTCAAATAATCCTTTGCGGAGCGGTTTTTTAGCCGCTTCGCTTTCTTTGTCTAATCTTAAAAATAACCCGTTTTAAACATCTTATTAGCAAATTTGTAGTAGAATCCAACATTTTTTAAACGATTATTAAGGATAAAATATGGCGGAATTTTACGACGCAAAAGAGATAGAAGATAAATTTTATAAAATTTGGGAAGAACGCGGATATTTTGAGATAGACGCGAACAAAAACATCCGCAAAGATGGCCGTAAATTTTGTATCATGATGCCGCCTCCAAACGTAACGGGCTCGCTTCACATCGGGCATGCGCTAACCTTTACCCTGCAAGACATAATGACGCGCTATAAAAGAATGGACGGCTACAAAACGCTGTGGCAGCCGGGCCTTGATCATGCAGGTATCGCTACGCAAAACGTCGTTGAAAAGCAGCTGCTAAATCAAGGTATCAAAAAAGAAGAGCTTGGACGCGAAAATTTCGTCCAAAGAGTCTGGGAATGGAAAGAAAAAAGCGGCGGTATGATTGTGCATCAGATGCGCAAACTAGGCATCTCGCCTGCATGGTCGCGCCAAAGATTTACGATGGATGAAGGGCTAAGAAAAGCGGTCAAAAAAGCCTTCGTAAATCTCTACGAAAAAGGGCTCATCGTGCGCGAAAACTATATGATAAACTGGTGTACGCACGACGGCGCGCTTTCTGACATCGAGGTCGAGCATAAGGAAAATAAAGGCAAGCTTTATCATTTGAGATACTATTTTGCGGACGGACAAAATTTAACGGCAAATTTAAACAGGCAAGCCGAAGTATCGTGCGATGAATTTGCGGGTTGCAAGAGGGGCACGAACGCGGCGCAAAATTTAACAAACAAAAGCGCAAATTCAAACAACAGAAATTTTGACGAAATTTTAACCGTAGACGGCGAGGCAAAGTATCGCGATGAAGATTTGCAAGTTGCGCAGAATTTTGAGAGCGCAGATAGAACAAATAGTTCATCAAGCGAGCAAAATTCAAACTCTTGCAAAGATTCGAGCGAGACGAGCCGCAACAAAGCATATCAAAGCGAGAATTTGCCGTATATCGTCGTGGCAACGACAAGGCCGGAGACTTATTTCGGCGACACTGCCGTCATGGTAAACCCAAACGACGAACGCTATAAAAATTTGATCGGCAAAAAAGTCGTTCTACCGATAATCGGTCGCGAGATCGAAATCATCGCCGACGAGCACGTCGATATGG
>CAUQJU010000045.1:0-8366 GCA_963518005.1 uncultured Campylobacter sp. | reverse complement strand
TTAAAATTTAGGAGAAAATTTTGCCTTACGTTATTAGAAAAGCATCCAGAGCCGACGTTTCGGCCGTTTGCGAGCTGGTTAAAGAGCTGGCCGCGTATGAAAAAATGAGCGGTCATGTCAAATTTACGCCGGAAATTTTTGCCGAGTCTGTTTTTGAGAAAAACTACGCCGAGATTTTAGTCTGCGAAACAGAGGGTAAAATCATAGCCTACGCGATATATTTTTACACCTTTTCCACCTTTTTGGGACTTGGCGGGATGTATTTGGAGGATTTGTATGTCCAAAAAGAGTATCGCAACAAAGGCATAGGAAAAGAGTTTTTTAGGCATCTAGCTCAAATTTGCAAGGACGAAAACCTCCAACGTCTCGAGTGGGCGTGCCTGCACTGGAATGAGCCCGGTATCAAATTTTATGAAAAAATGGGTGCGAAAAACCAGTCCGAGCAGTGGCGAAACTACCGCTTAGAGGGTGAAAATTTAATCAAACTGGCGCTTTGATTTATCTGTTTTTAACGCCCTTTTGGATATCATCGCGCGATGAGTTACACAAACGAAATTTTAAGAGAGCTTTACTATCTGAGGGCATTCGGGTATAAATTTGCCGATTTTTCGCCTTCGTCCGCGGCCTTGCCAAGCAGCATTGCCGAACTAAACGCAAGCATCAAAGAGTGCAATCTATGCGAGCTTTGCAAGAGCGCAAGCCACGCGTTAACTGGCCTTGGAGATAAAAGCGCTAAAGTAGTTTTCGTATTTGACGCGCCAAACGCCGCCGAGGACGCGAGCGGAGAGTTTTTAGCAGGCGACGATAAGTTTTTACAAAATTTAAATGAACTGGCCGGACTAAAAAAGGACGAAATTTACGTCACGAGCCTGCTAAAATGCAAGCCCGCCGCCAAAGTTCCGGCAAGCGCTTACGAGCTTTGCGAGCCGTATTTTAGCGCGGAAGCCCGTCTAGTAGCGCCAAAACTCATCGTAGCGCTTGGCGAAGAGGTCTTTTACAAAATGATAAAACAAAGCGCGCAAAGCTTTGAGGCAATAAGGGGAAACATAATGAAATTTAAACACTCGGCCTTGCTGGCGACTTATTCGCCAAGCGTCGTAGCGAAAAATCCAAGCAAAAAAGAGCTGTTTTTCAGCGATTTAAGAAAAATAAAAGAGTACCTATGAGAAAAATTTTAACCGCTTTACTGATCTGTTCGGCGCTGTTTGCCAGGAGCGAAAAGGCCTCCGATATACCGCCGGCGAGCGAAGTTTATATAAATTTAGAACCGACGAAATGCGACGATGCCTGCTTGCTTGATCTCGTTAAAGAAGGTCTTTTGCACAGCTTGTTGGCTCGCTATGAAAACAGCTCGAATCAAGAAATTTTGCAAGCCATTAACGCCCTAAGCGGCCCATACGCAAACGTAGGCGGCGAAAGCCTGACGCCAAACTCAAACGCCGAATTTAAAATCGCCGTCATCATCCCCCAAGATAGCATAAAAAGCTACGCCGGCGTCGTCTCAAACGCGGTTATCGCCTACATCGTCAGACAAAACGCCCCTATCGACGTTAAATTTTACAACATCGGCAACGAAGCCCCGAGCGCTATCGACGGCGCCCTAGCACGCGCTAGAAACGAAAATATCTCTTATATCATCGCGCCGTTTACGCCTATTGGCGCAAAATATCTAAACGAGGTTTTAGACCCCGCCATGACGGCTTTCGTGCCGACTCTGCACATCTCTAGCGTCGATTCGCCACAGGATAATTTGATATTCGGCGGCATAGACTACAAAGGGCAAGTCGAGAAGCTGCTAAATTTCTCAAACGGCCAAGTTGCGGCGTTTTCCGACGGTAGCGCGCTAGGAGCGGCGCTAAATCGCTATGCGGACGAGCTTAGCGGCGGGCTAGCCTACGAAAATGAGATCGCAAGCGGCGCAACCGATCTAAAGCCGATATTATCTGGCAACTCAAGGCTAAGCGGCACAACCGTTTTTCTAAACGTTCCGCTCGTAAAAGCCTCGATGGTAAGCTCTCAAATGCGCCTTTACGACGTCAAATTTAACGCCCTTTTAAGTACCCAAATCAACTACGCGCCAAGCATCTTTAAACTCACGCAACCGCAAGATAGAGAAAAACTCTACATAGCAAACTCGATTTCTAAAACCGACGGCGCGCTGGACTCAAATAACGAAATTTTGGGGCAAAATTTGAACTTCAACTGGGTGGGCTACTCCGCTAGCGCCGGGCTTGACTACATCTATTCAACCTACCTAAACCGCGGCGCGCAGAGGCTTTTTAACGAGAGCGTCGAGGACTCGCAGATCATCTATGATACGAAGGTTTTAAAAGCCGGCGAATACGGCTTTTACGAGCAATAAGAGGAGAGAAAATCCACTATCTCCTTGCTCATCTTAGTAGGCCTTAGGTTACTAACGAACGCAACTTCGACGTCCGCTTCAAAGACGAGCTCGGGCTGGCATTCGCCGCTTAAATTTGCGATTTTATAAATTTTTTGATTTATGAGCGCGGAGGCTTTTTTCAGGCTTGCCACGCTCGTTTTTACCTCGAGCAGATCGCCCAGGACGGCCGGCTTTTTAAATTTCGCCCGAATCTCACTCACGACGAAATGTCCGTCCTTACTAAAAGGCTTAACCTCCGAGCCAAAAAACATCTGGCTGCGCGCCCTTTCGCAAAATTTTATGTAGTTTGCGTGATAGACTATGCCGCCCGCGTCGGTGTCTTCGTAGTAGATTCGTATTTTCACTACATTAAACCTCGTGATTCAAAATTTACCTTAAGTTTAATTATTCTTGTAAGACCTTTTATTTCTTTAATAATTGATAATTCCGAAATAAACTTAATTTTTTCCCTCAATCTAGCATCTAAAGGTAATTCTGGAAAATCTTTACGCATCAAAGCCTTATTCGCTTGAAAATAAAATCTCCTCCTCACATCATCCCTATTTAATACAATATAAAATACTCTTTCATTATTGCCGCTAGGACTATCGTTTTCAAAATATATCCCGCAATCTGCTTCGTTTGTTTCAGAAAAAAGCTCATCAGGGAATTTGTCTTTACTTATAAGATTTATCAAGGCTCCTTTATCGTTCGTGGCAAATAAAAAAGTATTTATTTTTGGGATTTCTAGGGCATTATTATGATGAAAACGATCTTTTAACAATTCGGTATATTCATCAATACATATTTCATGACAATCTAAATACCTTTGAATGTATATTTTTACTTCATTAAAGTCGCAATCGTTTTGTTCTATAGTATTAACTATATTGTTTATTGCTTGTAGCATATTATTTAATACTGGCAATCTAGAATGCGATACTATATTTATACCTTGTGCCCAAGCTAGATTAGCGGCCTCTTCATCAAAGCCACTTGCAGAGAATATTATAGGAACATCCAAAAATCTATATTTGTCATTTCTTTGTGAAGATATGTAGTTTTCAGATATATCTTTATGCACTCCTATATATTGTCTAATAAAGGATTTATCTACTTTTTTATCCCAAAATTTACACTCCGCTAGCAGTCTTATCGGAAAAACAAACGGTATATTTTTAGAATAAATTCCTACAAAATCAATTTGATGATTAGTTCCTCTACCCTCTATTTCCCCATCTTCAGATACTATGTTACCGTTCAAAACACCAGAACAATCTTTTCTGCATTTTGCAAACCCATTTTGTTCTAACCAATATGAAATAAAAATTTCATATAAATATCCACGCATTTGACCTTTTGTCATACTATAATCCTTATACTAAATTTTGATAACAATTGTAGCACTTTGTTCTTTGATTTATTTTTATATTTTAATAAAAATTTATTTACCTATTTATTTACTTCTAAGCTACAGCACTAATTACTTCAACTATATTTGATTTCCTTAAAACCCACATCGTTTAGTTTTCAACGAATTCTTATGTTTAATACCATTATTAGCACAAATTTAATTTTTTATAAAAAGTTATTACATTAGATAAAATTTGTAAATTTTGAGTCAAAATAATAGAAAACCTCAAAAAGTGGCGAACAAATTTATCTTTTATCTTCCATTGTCCTTCCTCGTCGCCAGATTGCACCTAGCGCCGCGAGTAATCATCAAGGACTGATCGTAAAATAAAATAAGCACCACCGAAACCCCGACGCCTAGGGCTAGCGAGACCGTGGTAGTCGTGATCGCGTTATCGAAAAATATAATTAGGTATTCGTTTTTCTTAGCGATATCAGGCTCGTTTAGAAACGAAAATAGCGCCAAGATGCCCTTATACGCGTAAACTCCCGGCACCATAGGCAAAAGTGCTGGAAATGCGATGATCTCGGCCGGCACTTTGAGCCGTTTGGCAAAGAGCATACCTAAAATCCCGCTTAAAAATGAGACGATAAGAGTGGCGACGCTGATGTTAAAAAATCCCATCTGCATGATCCAAAAGCGGCTGGCGTGCGCAAACGCCGCAAGTAGCGCGCAAAATGCGAGAGTCCTTTTTGGCGGCGAGCTAACGTAGGCAAAGCCAAGCCCTGCCACCGCGGCAAAAGCGCCGTCTATAAGAGTCGCAGTAAAAAGCTCAAACATGTAAAATCTCCGCGCTGCTAAGCGAGAGCGTGATATAGACGCCCACTGCTATGCAAAGTATCAGGATGCCCGTGCTCACGGCCCTGCTGATGCCTACAAGAGTGTTGTCGTTTAGGATATCAAAGACCGAGTTTATGAGAAAAACGCCCGGCATCAAAAAGAGTATCGACGAGCCGATCGCCACGTCGCTAGTGTGCGTAAAGCCGTAAAATACGCCAAGATAGGCGATAAAAGAGACGACGAACGAGACTAGGACGTACTGGATTTTTAAATTTACGCCCATTTTAGCAAGCGCAAATCTAAGGCTATAGCCCACGAGCGTCGCGAAAAATACGCAAGCCACCGAGCCCATATCGCCGCCAAAAAGCTTACAAAACGCCGCATTTGCAAGGCTTATTAAAATAAGCGAGCTTGTAAATTTATTTGCCCCTATTCGCATGACGCCCTTAAACTGCTCTTTGGTTTCGTCTAGACTCAAATTTTCATCCAAAATCCGCCAGCTAAGCGACGAAAGCTCGGAAATGCGGTTAAAGCTCACCTGTCCTATCGGTATCTTTTTCACGTAGGTTCGGCGCAGGGAATTGTCGGCCGAGTCCATGACGCTAATGGTAAAATATTTCACGAAAATCGTCACGCTAACGTCGTAGCCGTAACGCCTAGCCACGCGGTCCACGCACTTTTCGACACGCGCGGTGTAGGTGCCCGCGCTAACCATCGCCGTCGTGTAGTCGGAGAGAAAATCGGTTAAAATTTGGATATCTGGCTTCGCGCTCATTTTTCGGCGGTTTTAAATTTGATAAAAAATAAAGCAAGCTGCGCAAACAACATCAGCTTCATCGTCCACTCGCTAGCTACGTGCATCTGCGCAAACTCGGCCGTCTGCGTCGCCGCCTCGCCAGCCGCCTGCGCGTCCATGATGTAGGGCGTGAAGTAAAATACGAACGAGAGCGCGAGGGCTAAATTTATCGCACAAAGCATATTCATGCTAAATTTAGCGCCGAATTTAACGCTGGATCTAAACGAGGCAAGCTCGTAAAGCGCGATCAGGACGCTAACGGCTAGCAAGGCGTAGTTAAATTTAACAAATATCGTAGCCATCAGTTTGCCGCTTTGAAACTGCGTGAGTACGCCCTCGCCAAGTATGCTCTGCGGATAAAAAATCGTCGGCGCAACCAGAGCGCCCAGAGCCAGCTCCGTGCCGATGAGCGCGCCCAAAAGTAAAAAATAAATGCTTTTCATGATTTTCCTTTTTTTGATTTACTGCCCGCATTTTAGGGTTAGGGCGTTTAAATTCGGCTAAATTTAGGCGCAAATTCGGCAAAAATGCTTGTTGATACGGTAAATTTAGCGCTTGCGCCACGTAATTTAACGCGTTTAGAAATTTAATCCTGCTTCGCGCTCGTTTTATCTATATAAAATTTCGCGCTTTCCGTGCGCCACGCGCCGTAGGGCAGCTTGGCTTGCATCGTTAGGTGCAGTATACCCTTGATACATTTGCTATCTTGCTTGTCGATAGATAGCGCCCTAGACCTGCCTACGTCCACGCATTCGCCGCTTTTAGCCGCGTAGCCTATCTCCAAAATGCCAGACAGCACGCTATCCATAGCCTGTCTATAAAGCGTAACGACGTTTACGCACCCGAGCTTAAAATGATCGTAGCTCCAGTTAGCTAGCCTTTGATAGCCCAAGTTTAACGCGGTTTGCAAGCATCTTTCGCCCTCGCCGCAAAGCAAAGCCGCAAGCGCCCAGTAGTCGCGGTCGCCGTTAGCTAAGCGCTGCAAACGCCTCTGCGTCCACTCGGGACTATCAGCACCCAGTTCCGTCCTGTAAGGCTTTAGCGAGTTTTGCAGATACCCGCACTCGTGCAGCGCGCCCAGAAAATTTATCCGAGCGTCGATGCCAGAAAGGTCGCGGCCAAGGCATGCCGCAGCGGCGCAAAGCGCAAACTCGCCTTTGCTTTTTGCTTTTGATTCCAGATTTTTTAGCTTGGTTTGGATGCTCATTTTATTCCTCTTTGTTTAAATTTAGCAGTTTTTGCGCTGGCGCCCGGCTTTGCTAGCTAAAACGCCGATAAAGCGCGGTAAATTTCGCACGCAAACCGCGCGTAAATTTAAAAATTCGCAAATATATTTTTAGCGACGAATCCACGGTCAAATCCGGCTAAATCCTGATAAAACTCCGCCTCGAAGCCGTTAAATTTAAGCGCGCTTTGCATGCTTTCTCGCTGATCGTAGCCCATCTCGCAGGCTAGGTATTTTAAGCCGCGATTTTTAGCGACTAGGATAATGTTTTTTAAAATCTCGTCGCCCACCGCGCCGCCAAACAGCGCCTCGTGCGGCTCGTTTAGTACGAATTTATCAAGCTCGTAATCCCGCGCGATATATGGCGGGTTTGAAACTAGTAGGTCAAACTGCCCGCAAATTTGATCCAGATACGCGCATTTTATAAACTCTATCCTATCCTCTACGCCAAATTTCGCGGCGTTTTGCCTAGCTAAATTTAACGCCTCGTCGCTGATATCGGAGGCCATGATTTTAGCGTTTGAGTTTAGCGCGAGGCAGATGCTGATTATCCCGCTTCCCGCGCCTATCTCGGCAACTAGCGGCGGCCCTTTTAGCGCGGGTAAATTTGACAAAATCTTAAGCGATTTTTCGACTAAAATTTCAGTCTCCGGGCGCGGGATCAAGACGCCCTTTTTTACGTTAAAACTAAGTCCGTAAAAGCCCGCCTCGCCCATGATATACTCTAGCGGCTCGTGATTTGCGAAGCGTTTTGCGAGCGCAAAATATCCGTCCGCATCATCAAGCTCGCGGTTTAAATTTAAAAATATCCATTCGATTTTTACGCCGAGGTAGCTCATCAGAAGCGCCTTGGCTACGCACGCGGGATTTGCGCCGTTTATCTCGCACGCTGGAGCTATCTGAGATGAGGCGGCCTTTAGCGCGTCATTTACCGTCATTTTCCAGCTCGTTTATACGCTCAAAAAGGCTTGGGTGCGAGTGATAGATAAATGCGTAGAGCGGATGAGCCTTCGGGAAGGCCTTGTTCTCACTACCTAGCTTTTTTAGCGCGCTTATCATATCGGCTTTGTTTGAAACCTCGCCTGAGAATTTATCAGCGCCAAATTCGTTCGCGCGACTAAAATACGAGCTAATAGGCAAAAATAAAAACCCAAAAATCGGCGAAAAAAGCAACAAAAACACGATCGTTCCGCCGCCTGCCGGACTGAGCCCCAGCGCGCCATACGCCGCGTCTGGGATATTGCCGAATATCAAAAACATCGCAAAAAGCATAACCGCGCTTAGGGCGATCATTTTTAGGATATCTTTGTGCTTAAAGTGCCCGAGCTCATGCCCCAAAACAGCGATTATCTCCTCTAGGCTTAGCTTTTTAACGAGCGTGTCGAAAAGTACGACGCGTTTAGTCGCGCCAAGGCCGCCAAAATAGGCGTTTAGACGGTTGTCGCGCTTGCTGGCGTCTATAGTAAAAACGCCGCTACTTTTAAAGCCGCACTGCGCCAAAAGCCCTTCTATACGGCTTTTTAGCTCGCCCTCTTCTTGCGGCTGGATTTTGTTAAAGATAGGCGCGTTGAGCGTCGGGTAGATGAGATTTATCACGAGTGCGATGCCAAAGCTTAGTAAAAACGCCCAAAACCACCAAAAATCGCCCAAAAATCCAATACAAAGCAGCACCAGCCACACAAACAGCGTACCAAACACTAGCGTTAGCGCGAGCATTTTAGCTAGATCAAGCGCGAAAATTTTAGGCGTTACGTTTGAAAAGCCGAGC
>CAUQJU010000044.1:0-8452 GCA_963518005.1 uncultured Campylobacter sp. | reverse complement strand
GATCGAAGAGGATGCCGAAATCATCGTGGGCAAGAACCGAAACGGCCCGGTCGGTACGGTCGAAGTAATATTTCAGAAGGAATTTACGCGCTTTGTCGATAAGAGCTTTGGCGCCGCGCACGTGGCGGAGTTTAACCCAAACGCCTAAAATGCGTCATCTAAGCTCAAATTTTGCAAAAGCCGCAACGTAAATCTATCTTTGAAAACGCGCGCGAGGTTTATATATTTTGTCTTGCGTGCGCGCTCGTTTTTACGCTAAATTTGGGCCTTAGCTACTATAAATTTTGCAAATTTAAAGCCCAAAACGGCGTTATCTTGCAAGCTAAAATTTTACAAAACTACGAAAAAACGAACCCAAAAGGCAAAATTTATCGCATTTTGAAGCTTAAAACGCAGGATTTTAGCTTTTATACGACGACGCGGGCGGACTTTGACGCTGGAGCGAACGAGCAAATTTTAATCGGCGCCGAAAACAAAAACGTCAAATTTAAAGAGTACCTAAGCGGCTCGTTTTTTATGCCAAGCTACGGCGTAGCCGAGCTTAGGTACGCCGCGAGCAAGGAGCGGATTTACGATAAAATTTTTGAGTTTATCGCCGAGCAGCACGAAAACGAAAAAATGACCGAGCTTTTTACCGCGCTATTTCTGGCCGCGCCCGTCGGTAAGGAGTTGCGCCAAGACGTAAATTTCTACGGCGTAGCGCACCTGATCGCGATTTCGGGTTATCATTTGGGACTGATTTTTGGCTTTTTATATTTTATCATGCGTCCGATTTACCGCTATTTTCAGGCGCGATACTTTCCGTATCGAAACGCCAAATTTGACCTCTCGGCCGCGATCTTTGCGGTTTTGTTTTGCTATCTTGCGCTGATTGGCTTCGTGCCGTCATTTTTGCGGGCGTTTTTGATGAGCTTGCTGGCTCTGTTTTTACTCGCTAGAAACGTGCGCGTCGTGAGCTTTGAGCTACTTTTTACGGTGATTTGCGCCGCCGTAGCGCTGATGCCGAGCCTGCTTTTTAGCGTTGGATTTTACTTTTCGTGCATGGGCGTGTTTTATATTTATCTTTATTTGCGGCACTTCGGCGAGCGATTTTCAAATTTTACAAACGCTATCTTGCTAAATTTTTGGGTATTTTCGGCGATGATTTTGCCCGCGGTTTATTTTTTCCCGCTCGTTAGCGCCCAGCAGCTAGCCGTCTTGCCGCTCACGCCGCTTTTTAGCTTGTTTTATCCGATAAGCGCGCTTTTGCATGCGTTTGGCGCGGGCGGCACGCTTGATGAGTATTTGCTAGAATTCCTCTCGTGGCGCGCAAAGGGGGTAAATTTGAGCGTGCCGTTTTGGCTGTTTTTGCTTTACAACGCGCTGAGTTTAGCGAGCGTCAAAAGCAAAATTTTAGCCGCCGTTATCGTGCCGCTAAATTTACTCTGCTTTGTCGCGCTTTTTTAAGCTTCCTTGTCGCTCTCGCCGGCTTTTTCCAGATACGCGCACAGCTTTACGCCGTAAAGAAAGATGATCCACGATACGTAAATCCACACGAAAAAGAGCAGCACCACGGAAAACGAACCGTAGATGCTAAGATAGGTTTTGTTGTTTGCGGCGTAAAAGACGAAGATATTTTTGCCCAGATACCAGATGAGCGAGGCTACGAACGAGCTAAAAAGCGCGTTTTTTAGGGCGATTTGGCGGTTTATCGAGATGAGATACGTCACGCAAAATATCGCCCAGATGATGAGGTACGGGAATATGCTGAGAAAATTTATCCACTTCGTGTAGGCGCTGGAGTTTAGCATATCCTGAAATAAATTTGAGAGATAAAAACTAAGCCCAAGCCCCAAGGGAGCCAGCGTAATGAGCGTCCAATAAGCACTCAGCGAGTTCCAAAATTTGCGGCTTTGCGTGTGCATGATGCGGTTTATGACGTATTCGTAATCGGCAAAAAACATAATCGAAGTAAAGATGATAGCGCCAAGGCCGAGGATACCAAGGCTTGAGCTGTTTTGCAAAAAGGTCTCGATGTAGTTTGAGATCGCGTCTTGGTTTGACGGTAGCAGCTGGGCAAATATAAATTCCTTAATCTTAGCGTAATAGACGCTAAAGCTAGGCATCTGCGTAAAGAGCGAGAGCGAGATGAGAAGCACGGGGATGATGGAGAGCATCGTGTGAAAGCTCAGGCTAGATGCGTAGTGCAGTAGCTGCTTGTCCTTGATCTTTAGCATCGCCGTGAGCCAAATTTTAAGCGTCTGTTTTATCTTTTCAAATTTTTGCGCAGTCATCTTAAATCCTTAAATTTGATGTATTTTACTTTAATATTTTTGAAATTTCGGTTAGATAAAATTTTATTTATTTTGCGTTTTGCGATATGGC
The DNA here is from genome assembly GCA_963518005.1 of uncultured Campylobacter sp. GTDB lineage: Bacteria > Campylobacterota > Campylobacteria > Campylobacterales > Campylobacteraceae > Campylobacter_A. The sequence continues at coordinate 6,088 of CAUQJU010000044.1, read as the reverse complement.
GGTCTTTATTATTATGGAGTTAAATTTGACTGCATTTTGGGTAATAACGGCGTCAAATTTAAAGCTGTCGGCGGTTTTAAATTTGGATTTATGGCGGCGAGGTTAAAATCAGTTAAATTCTGTGCGATAATTTTGTCAAATTTGAAGTAATGAGAGTTTACATTTAGCTTTGCGGCAAGGCTTCTTTTATTATTTTTTTTATCTCGGACAAGCTTTGTTCTTCGTCAGCCACGAGTTCACGCATTTTAAAACCGGCTTCAATGATGGCGTAGAGCTCGGGCTTAGTGGTTTTCCATCTTTGTAGCGTTCTAGTGGTTATCTTTAAAATTCTGGCTTTGTCTTGTTGGCTGTATTTCATAGCGCAAGTTTAGCTTTTATAAATTTAATAGCAAATTGCGACATATATTCGTAAATTTATAATAAATTTAGAAATAATGTCGTAAAATCTTATTCAAAATTATATATAAGGAGTAAAAATGTCCAATGTTGATGTTTTGCGGTTTACATCAGACGAGCTTACGGTCGAAAAATTAGATGAGCTTGTAAAAGCGAAGAAATCATTTTGGGTGGTTGCTGTGAAAGATATGAGTTATACTGTTAATAAAATTGAAGGATCTATAGAAAAACAGGGTATGAGTTGTAGGGTTTATACAGAAAATAGAAGTTCTTTGATGGCTGGTTTTGTACCAAACCCACTATTTGTTGCTACTTCTGTAGTGGCTGCAGCAACTGCTGTTGGTACAGCTGTTCATAATTTAGCTACTCATGATCCAGATTATGAAATAGGTAAAAATCCTATAAAATCTAAAATAACAGTTACTTTTAAAAAAGAGTAAAATTTAAATTAATAGGTTTAAATATTTTGCTTCGCTCTTTTTGTGGCTACTAGTATAAGTTGAAGTTTTTACTTCCGAGGCCAACCAAACAAGTTGCCGCGGAAGCAAAAACGAAATTTATTTCTCAAAAAGAGCACCAGCCCAAGAAAACGATAGCGAGGTAATGCTTTTTACAGCCCCATTTTAAACGGGTTTAGGATATTGTTCGGGTCAAACGCCTTTTTGATACTTCTAAAAAGCTCCATCTCGGCGTCCGTAAAGGCAAGCGGCATAAATTCGGCCTTGCTGATACCGATGCCGTGCTCGCCGCTAAGCGTGCCGCCCAGCTCCACCGCGATCTTAAAAATTTCCTCGATCGCCTTGCGGCCACTCTCTACCTGTGCCGGGTCGGCTTTGTCCACCACCATGACGTTGGTGTGTACGTTGCCATCCCCAGTGTGGCCGAAACACGGCACCTGAACGCCGTATTTTTCAGCGACGCCGCTGATACGCCCCAGCAGCTCCGGCAGTTTTGAGCGCGGCACCGTGATGTCCTCGTTTAGCTTTAAATTTCCGTAGATATTTATTGCCTGCGAGCAGTTACGGCGGGCAAACCAGATGTCGTTTCGCTCGCTATCGTCCTTAGCGCGTCTAAATTCGCTAGCGCCGTTTTCTCTAAACACTCGCTCTATCGTGGCTAGATCCTGCTCTAAGCTGTCTAAAACGTCGCCGTCCACGTCTGTGATGAGCAAGGCGCCCGCATCTTGCGGTAGGCCTTTGTTAAATTTAGTCTCGACCGCACGCACGCAAAGCGCGTCTAAAAACTCCATGGCTACGGGCATCACGCCTGCGGCCATCGTCTTATAAACGGCGTTCATCGCGGCGTTTACGCTAGGGAAAATTCCCATCGCCGTTTTTCTAAATTTAGGCTTTGCGATGAGTTTTAGCGTGATCTCGGTTATTACCGCTAGCGTGCCCTCGCTAGCGATTAAAATGCCAGCGATATTGTATCCTGCGACGTCTTTTATCGTGCGTTTGCCCGCGCGGATCACTTCGCCGTTAGGTAGCACCGCTCGCAGCGCCATGACGTAGTCTTTGGTGATGCCGTACTTTGCCGCGCGCATGCCGCCCGCGTTTTCGCTGACGTTGCCGCCTAGCGTCGAGTAGTCCTGGCTGGCGGGATCTGGCGGGTAGAAAAGGCCTAGTTTTTCGGCTTCGCGCTGTAAATTTATATTTATACAGCCCGGTTGCACGACTGCGACCATGTTTTGCATGTCGATTTCTAGGATTTTGTTCATGTGCTTTTCAAATGCAAGCACCACGCCGCCCTCGTGCGCTAGCGCCCCGCCCGTAAAGCCGCTGCCAGCACCCCTAGGAACGATTTTGACCCCGTTTTCGTTGCAGTATTTTAAAATCTCGCTAACGTCTTTTTCGTGGCGCGGGAAAAGCACGCCGTCGGGTAAATGGCGCTTTTTCGTCGCGTCGTAGCAGTAGGCGATCCTGTGCGCGTCGTCGAAGTAAGCGTTGTCCGCGCCCAGTAAATTTATAAAAAATTTAGCGTGTTTATCAAGCATCATTTCTCTTTCAAAAGAGCTTTGTAGTGGCGATCAAAGTCGCTGATTTGCTCCGAGCCCCATTTCCAAAATACCGTATCGATGTCCTTGACGCGAGTATAAAAAGGCAGCTGGTAGTATTTGACTGCGCCGCTTTGGAAGCGTTTTAGCGGCTCAAAACTCTGGCAGTCGGCAAAAAGCGCTTCGTTATTCATAGCGATAAATATTAGCCCCGCAGCGCTTTGGTTGCACATTTTACGAAAGTCGTCGCGGCTAGGGTTTGGCTTATACTCGTAGCTTAGGTATGAACCCACGATATCTGGGTGGATGAAGGTAATGTCTTTAAACGCATTCGTTACTTCGGCGTAAATTTCTTTGTTCGGCACGACGATGAGCGAGCGGTCGTAGAGGTAGTTTAGTATTAGCTCGTCGCCGCTTTTAGGTAAAATTCCCGGCAGAGGTAGGGCCTTTTGCGCTAGAGCGTCAAATACCTCAAACCTGACCTTGGCAAAGCCGCCGCTTTTTTGCGTGACTACGGCGCGAGCGATGATTGAGCTTTGGGAGCCTTCAAATTTATGCATCACGACGCCGCTACTGCCTACGACGATATCTGAGCCGTCTATGATCGTGCCTACGCCCTCATCCACGCTTATTAGCGGGGTTTTGTACTCTCTCATTGAGAATTCCGCCGCAAAACCGAGGCAAGCCGCCGCTAAAAATAAAAGAAATTTTTTCAAAATCTATCTCCTAAAAATGTAGAATTTTGCCGCTCATTATAGCTTAAAGCGCCTTAGTTTTGCAAAATGTAAGTAATTTTCGAGTAAAATACGACTTTTAAATCAAGGGAATTTATGAGGAAATTTTCATTAGCTTTACTGCTGACGGTAAATTTATTCGCCGTAGAGCCTGCACAACCTACCGTTCAGGAGCTTAGCTGGCCTAACGGAGATACGTTTTTAACGTTTTTAGAGAAAAACTCCATCCCGCTTTCTCTTTACTACGATATGGATTCGGACGATAAGGAGTTTGTAAGCGAGATAAAAGCGGGCGTCTCGTATCAAATTTTAAGAGACGAAAAAGGCGGGATAAGCCAGGTGCTAATCCCCGTAAACGAAGAGCTCCAAGCGCAAATTTATAAAGACAACGACGGAAAGTATAATTTTCAGCTTTCCTCGATCTCGTATCAGACGCATAGGCGCGTGCTTAGTATGCCTATTACGGTTTCGCCTTCGCAAGATATCCAAGACGCTACGGGCAGCGCGGCTTTGGCGCACGGATTTTATCTGGCGATGAAGAGCGAAGTGCCGGAAAGCGAGTTTAAAAAGCTAAAAAAAGGCGATAGGCTCGCGATGGAATACACGCAAAAAACTAGGCTCGGACGAACGTTTGGCGTACCGGAAATACACTGGGCGTCGATACAAATCGGCGATAAAAAATACGTTACGTATAAATTCGAAAACAAATACTACGACAAAAGCGGTAAGAAAAACGATAAATTTTTGCTAACCAGACCGATAGCAAACGCCCGCATCACTTCGCCTTTTACGCCAAAGCGCTATCATCCGATACTAAAGCGTTACAAGGCGCATCTAGGCGTGGATTACGGCGCTCCTAAAGGCACTCCGATAAAGGCGGCCGGCGACGGAACGGTTAAATTCGTCGGAACCAAAAGCGGCTACGGCAAGGTCGTCATCGTCGGGCACGTCGGCGGCTACGAGACGCTGTATGCGCATTCTAGCGGTTTTGCTAAGGGCATACAAAGCGGCGTAAAAGTAAAGCAGGGGCAACTCATCGCTTACGTAGGCAGTACCGGCATGAGTACGGGCTCGCACCTACACTTTGGCGTCTATAAAAACGGCAATGCGATAAATCCGGAAAACGAGATAAAAGTGGCTAAAAATATCTTTGCCCAGACGGAAAACGCTAAATTTCAAAAATACATAAAGCAGTTTGAAGCAAAGATCAAAGATGCCGCTACTAATTACGAAATCCCTGAAAAAGAGGAGAAATTCGTCGCCGTATCGGAGCTGGGCGAGGTTAAATTTACGCCAAAAACCGACGAAAACCTAACGGCGACAGACGAAAAATCGGTAAGCGCTGATAAAGATGCGAATCTAACCGAAAAGACCGAAGCCAACGAGACGAAGCCGGATGAAAATTTGACAAGCGAGTTAAAAATCGGCGCAGAGGAAAATAACGCGACTAAAGCGGAGCTAAATTTGACCGCAAAAACCGACGTAAATTTAACAAGCGAAGTTAAATTCCAAGATGAAAAGGATATAAATTTAACCAAAACCGGCCCGGTTGATACGAATTTGACGGTAAAATCCGAGCAAAATTTGGCCGGCAAAGCGGACGTAAACGCAAGCCAAGCCGTAAATTTAGCAGCGACTAAAGAGGCGAAAACAGAGTCCGGCTCGGCTGCCCAAAAAGAAAAAAATAAAAAGACGGACTCTAAAAAATCTAGCAAAAACGCAAAAGACAAAGAAAAATCAAAATCAAACGACAAGAAAAAAGAGAAGTCAAAAAGCGAGTCCAAAAAGAAAAAGGACGTAAACGCTAGCAAAGATAAGTCCAAAAAACAAAAACAGACCGCCGATAAAAAGGCTAAATCAAAAGATAAAACCGCCGAGTCAAGCGACAAAAAGAGTAAATAATGGAAGAAAACGAGCAATTAAACGAAGCCAAAGAGCTGCTTGACTCGCACCTAAACGAGACGATCGACGAGGAGCTAAGCGCGGCTGATCTAGCACACCACCTAAAAACGCTAAAAAAGCACGACGAGGAGCTTTTTGCCGAGTATCTAGAAAAGCTAGATCCCGAGATGCTGGGCGACGTAGCCATCGAGATGCCGGATCACATGCTAAAAGACGTGATCGAGCAACTACCCGCAGAAAAGATCGTAGAAGCGCTAGAAGAGCTAGAAAGCGACGATGCGACCGATTTGCTTCAATACATCGAAGATATCGATGAAAATAAGGCCAGAGAGCTTTTTAACGAGCTAGATAGAGAAAATCAAAACGAAATTTTAAGGCTTAGAAGTTACGAAGAAGATAGAGCCGGCGCGCACATGCAAACCGAGCTTTTCTCCGCGCATTTAGAGGAAAAGCTGGGAAACGCCGTAGCTAGGCTTAGGCGCGAGAAGCAAGAGGGCAAGCTAGAAAACGTCTCGCAGCTTTTTATCGTCGATAAAGAGGGTGTTTTGGAGTATGCCATCCCGCTTGAAGACCTGATACTTTTTGATTTTTCAAAGACCTTAAAGCAAAACATAGAAGAAGCGCAAGCAGATGGCTACAAACCCCACGTCGCAAACGATATGGACCTCATGCAAGACGTAGCCGTCATGGTGCAAGACTACGACCTAAACGTCATCGCAGTAACCAGCAGCACGGGCATACTGCTAGGCCGAATAACCGCCGACGATATCCACGACTACATCCAAGAAAGCGCCACGGAGCAAATTTATAACCTAGCCGGCGTCGACGATGAGGCCGAGGAGGAGTATACGAGCCTAGTAAAGGCTACCCGCGCGCGCGCCGTTTGGCTGCTGGTAAATTTATTTACCGCGCTTATTAGCTCTAGCATCATCGGACTTTTTGACGATACGATCGCTAGCTACGTGGCTCTTGCCGTGCTGATGCCTATCGTGGCGTCCATGGGCGGAAACACCGGCACGCAGGCGCTCACCGTAACCGTGCGCCGACTGACTTTGGGAGAAAT
>CAUQJU010000043.1:0-8468 GCA_963518005.1 uncultured Campylobacter sp. | reverse complement strand
CATCAATGAAGCCTCGATTATAGCTAAAATTTAATAAGCGCAAACTTATATTTATATTTTACGTGCGGGTTTGAGATGAAATTTCGATTAAAAAATTTAACGTCTCGCTTTTTAAATTTTCAAAGTCTCCGGTATTTTTTATCGTAAGATTTGCCGCAGCACGCTTTTGCTCTATGTCTATTTGTAGCTCTACGCGGTGTTTTGCAGCGTCGTAGCTAAGCTCGTTTCGCTTCATCACGCGCGAGATCAGCGTCTCTTTTGGCGCATAAACGACCGCTATGCGCGAAAAATCTTTGTAAGCGTCCCTCCTTTCAAAAAATAGCGGAATATCTACGAAATACGTCCTGCCCGCGCTTTCTAGCTTTGCCGCACGAGATAAAATTTCAAGCCTAATCTTTGGATGCAAAATTCGCTCTAAAATTTTTAGCTTATCCGCGTCGTTAAAAACTAGTGCGCCGAGCTTTTTTCTATCTATTTTGCCGCCATTTAAAACTTCGTCTCCAAACTCCGCCGCAACCTCGCTCGCGCACAAATTTAGCTGTTCGTGGGCGATAGAGTCCGCGTCGATGATCTCAAATCCTCGCTCGCGCAGTATCTCGCAAACCGCGCTTTTGCCGCTGCCGATGCTGCCCGTGATGACGATTGCGTGTTTAAATTGCGGCATTTTACCTCCGATTTTTTACTCCGATTTTAGCAATTTTTGGCTAAAATTAATCAAATTTCAATAAAGGCCAAAAATGATAAGCTACAAAGACGCAGGCGTCGATATAGACGCGGGAAATGACTTCGTAAACGCGATAAAACCGTTCGTTAAAGCGACGCAAACTCCGCACGTTTTAGGCGGTATCGGCTCATTTTCAGGCGCAGTGAGACTGCCCGCAGGCTACAAAAAGCCCGCGATCCTAGGCGCCACCGATGGCGTGGGCACAAAGCTGCGACTCGCGATCGACGCGCATAAATTTGATGGCGTAGGCCAGGATCTCGTCGCCATGTGCGTAAACGACCTCATCTGCAACTTCGCCGAGCCGCTATTTTTCCTTGACTATTACGCGACGGCAAAGCTCGAAATCGCGGATGCCAAAGAGGTCGTAAAAAGTATCGCCGAGGGCTGCAAACTCGCGCGTTGCGCGCTGATCGGCGGCGAAACGGCGGAGATGCCCTCGATGTATGAGAAGGGCGACTTCGACCTTGCGGGCTTTGCTGTGGGTATCGCCGAAGAGGACGAGATCGACCGCTCAAAATTCGTCCGCGAGGGCGACGTGCTCATCGCGCTTCCTAGCAGCGGACTGCACTCAAACGGCTTCTCGCTCGCGCGCAAAGTGATCGCCGAGCTAGGGCTAAAATTTGACGACAAAGTAGGCGGTCGCGCGCTCATCAACGTGCTTTTGGAGCCGACTAGGATTTACGTCGCCAACTTTTTAAATTTAAAAGACAAGATCCACGCTCTAGCGCACATCACGGGCGGCGGCATCGTGGAGAATTTGCCGCGCGTATTTCCGGAGGGACTGGGCGCTAAGATCGAGCACGCCGCGATCCGCACGCCTGAAATCTTTAAAATCATCGCGCAAAAAGTGGAGCCCACCGAGATGATGAGGACGTTTAACATGGGCGTAGGCATGATCATCGTAGCGCCGAAGCAAAACGCGGACTTCGTGCTGGCAAACACCGATGGCTACGTCATCGGCGAGGTTGTAAAAGGACAGGGTGCGCAGCTCGTATAAGGGGCAAAACCTGCTCGCTGCAATAAGCGCGCGGATTTAGCCGCTTGTTTTTATTTACGGCAACGGCGGCTAAATTTAAAGATGCCGATTTTACCGTTATTTTAGGCAGCTAGAGTTTGCCGTTATATTAAATTTTAGGCAAACTCGCAACCATCCGGACGCGCGAAATCAAGCGATAAAATAGGGCGCAAAGTAAATTTAAGCCTAAAACCTATAAATTTATCGCGGCTAGGGCTTAAATTTAACTCTCGTTTGCTAAAGTTTTGCCAATTAGCCCTCAAAGGTAGCCTTAGCCAAATAAACTCAAAATCGCTTTCTAAATTTGTAAAATACCGAGCAAAAAAAGGCGCAAAAAGAAAAAACAAGTAAAATTTAAGACTAAAAAAGCGATAATAGCGTTTTAGCTTTATCCTAAAACCGCTTCAAAACGGCTCAAAATAAAACAGCGGCGTAAAAAGAAGCTAAATTTAAAACATAACTAGGCAATAAACCGAAATTTAAGGAGAAAAAATGAAAAAATATCTATTTGCTCTTTGCGCTTTGGGCGCATTAGCCTGCGCGCAGGAGGCAGAAAACGGCGCAAGTATCGGCATCGGCGCAGCCGTCCAAAAAGACATCTTTTATACCAAAGACCGCCTAAGCGCCGTGCCTTTGCCTCAGATAGAGGCTTATTACGAGGGCTTTTATGTTAGAGGCCTAGAAGTCGGCTACGAGCATGATTTTAGCGAAAACCTCTTTGCGGGCGCGTATGTACTGTTTTTTGACGGCTGGCGCGTGAAGTCAAGCAAACTAAAACCTCAGTACCGCAGCGTCCGCGATAGAGAGCATCAAACGGCGCTCGGAGGTAGGCTGGGGGCAAATTTAGGTGACTTTCAGACCTTCGTTTATGTCCAGGGCGGCGAGCGGGGCGGCAGCTACGGAGGCGAGGCGTCGTACTTCTTGCCCGTCACGCAGAGATTTTCGCTCATTCCGGCCGTTACTTACGACGTATTTTCGCGAAAACTTAGCGATTATTACTTCGGCACGGACGTAAGCGAGCTAGGCGGCGCGGTGACCTCGGTTTATAATCCTGGCAGCTCCTACGCGCTAGGCGCTAGAGTAACGGCGACTTATGAATTTAGCAACGGTTTTGGCTTAAGCGCGACGGCTGGCACCAGAAGATTTTCGGACGAAGTAGCTCGTTCGCCTATCGTTCGCAGCAGATACGAGAGCGTAGTTTATACGGGCGTTTCGTATAAATTTTAGCCGTAAATTTTAGATTTTAGGCGCCAAATTTAAGTGAAAAAATGAGCGAATTTATCAATTTTAAAAGCAAAATCGTGGAGCAAAAAGCAAAAGCCCGGCTAAAAAATAGCGGCCTGTTGCGCCGAGTCGGCAACCGCGACTACGTGAGCGAGGAGGCGGCACTAAGCATAACCAAGATGCAGTTTTGCAGCGATAAATTTACGGATGGCGACCTTGCTGATTTGGGGCATTTTTCAAATCTAAAATCTCTGGAAATCAGCTCGCAAAACGTGCATGATCTTTCAAATTTGCCCGCTCTTAGCTCGCTTGAGACGCTAGATAGATGCTTTGTGCGATGACGCCGCGCCGCTAGCTAAATTTAAAAAGCTAAAAAAATTGCGGCTTTTTAGCGTTTTAATCACGGATTTTACGCCGCTTGCAAGCCTTAGCGAGCTTAGGACGCTCGAGTTTTATGACTGCGGGGTTAAGGACGTTTCGTTTTTGAGCGAGCTTAAAAAACTAAAATCGCTAAAGCTTTCAAACAACGATATTTCAGATGTTTTGCCGCTTGCGCGCCTCGTAAATTTAACCGAGCTTTGGCTGGATAGAAACCACATCCAAGATCTCCGTCCGCTTGCGGCGCTAACGAAGCTAAAAGAGCTAAATACCGAAGTAAATGCCGTCCAAGACCTAGCGACCATCGGCGAACTTAGCGAGCTAGAATGCCTGCGCGCGGACGATAACCGTATCGCGGATATCTCGCCTTTGACAAATCTAGCAAAGCTGTGCGTGTTATACCTTAGCCAAAACGCTCTTACGGACGTATCGGCGCTTAAATTTTGCAGTGCGCTAGAAAACATTCATCTTGACCTTAATCAAATTTTAGACGTTATGCCGCTTTTAGCTTTGCCAAGGCTTAAATTTCTAACCGCCGATACGAGCGTAAATCACGCGGGCTTTGAAGCAAAATTTGACAAAAGCGAGGGGCTAATTTGCTTGGGCGACGTAGACGACGAGGCGAGTTACGCACGGTATTTTGCATTTAGCGCAAAAGAGGCCGAGTAAATTTAGCAAATGCAAATACGCGGCTCGTAAATTTTACCGACTATAACCAAAACGCAAAATCCGAATAATCAAATAAATACTTAAATAAAAATATTAAAGCTAAAATTTAAAAACTAGCGGCTAAAATTGGCTTAAATTTAACCCAAAGGAGTAGCTATGAGTATAAATTTAGATAGACTTAAGGCGCTTTTTAGCGAGATAAACGCCATAAACGACGAGAGCTTCGGAGCGGGAATGAGCCGCCTAGCCTACACGCGCGAGGATAAGGCCGCCAGAGAGCTATTTATAGCGCGCTGTAAGGAAGCGGGACTAAAAGTGCGCATAGACGCGATCGGAAATATCTTTGCCAGGCGCGAAGGCACCGAGCCTGAGCTGCCGGCAGTGGCCTTTGGCTCGCATTTAGACACCGTGATAAACGGCGGCGAATTTGATGGGATTCTAGGCGTCCTTGGCGGGCTAGAGCTCATTAGATCGCTAAACGACGAAGGCGTGCAAACGCGCAGACCGCTCGAACTAGTCGTCTTTGAGTGCGAGGAATCAAGCAGATTTAACATCGCGACGCTCGGTAGTAAGGTCATGTGCGGCAAGCTAGGTTTTGAAAAACTAAAAGACGTGCGCGACTTTCAAGGGCGCGCTATCGGCGAGATTTTTTCTGAGTTTGGCATTGATCTAGCGAGCATCGAAAAGGCTAAAAATTTGACACCGAATTACGAGAGTTTTTTCGAGCTACATATCGAGCAGGGACCGCTACTAGATAACGAAAACATCCAAATCGGCGTCGTGAGCGCCATCGCCGCGCCGCACAGATTTAGCGTACGCGTGCAGGGCCAGGCTCAGCACTCCGGCACGACTGCGATGAAGTACCGCCACGACGCGCTTTGCGCAGCGGCACAGATAGTGCTAGCCGTCGAGAGCGTCGCGCGCGAAAACGCGGCAAACGGCGTTGTGGCGACTGCTGGCAACTGCACGGTAAAACCGGGCGTTATGAACGTCGTGCCAGGCGAAACTACGCTACTAATCGACCTGCGCGGCATTGACCTAGCCACGCGCGAGGCGGCATACGAGCAGATCCTGGCTGGAATCTCGCGCATCGAGGCTCAGCGCGGCGTCAAATGCGAGATCAAGCAGCTAGCCTTCGATGAGCCGTGCGCGCTGGACGGCCGCCTCATCGAGCTAATCGCCAAAAAAGCCGCGGCTCTCGGGCTTAGTCATGAAATCATGCCAAGCGGCGCGGGGCATGATGCTATGCATATGAGCGCGCTATGTCCTACGGCGATGATTTTCATACCGTCTAAAGACGGCATCAGCCACAATCCGGCAGAATTTTCTAGCTGGAGCGATATCGCTAACGGCGTAAATTTACTAAAAAGCGTGGTTTTAGAAACGGCGGAGAGAGCTTGAGCCTAAGGCTAAATTCAGCAGGCGGCGAAAATCAGACAAAGGCGGCTTAAATTCGCATTTAGCGCAAAAATATCCGCCTTAAATTTCGGTTTAAATTTTACTCGCTCTTTGGGCGAATCGGTGACTAAATTTGGATTTTAATTTTACGAATTTTACGGATGATTTAGCCCTAAAACGGGCTAAAATTAAAACATAGTATCGTCGTTTTAGCTTTTTGGGTATGTCTTGGATGATATCTTGGCGCTAGGGGGTCTTGCCGTTCTTGACGCGAAATATATCCATAGCCGCCCGTCTGCGGTCATTCGCGTTTAGCTTGACGCGATTGTGGATGAAGATCGCCGCCTCATACCTATATGTTAGATCTGCGCGCTTGTTTGCATTTGCACGGATTGCGCCGCATAGACCTGCGACAAGCTCGCCGCTACAGCTAAAGAAAGCAGAATTTTTTCATTTCGACACTTTAAATTTGTTTTAGTTTAAAATTCGCGGTAAATTTTAAAAGCGAAGCATTGTGGTTAAAAATAGACATAAAATCAATAATTGCGGCCAAGCGCTTTATTTTAGGCTAAAGCGTAAATTAAATTTAGCCGACCGACTCGGCCGACTAAATTTCATCGCAAAACTACAGCTCTGCGTTAGCTGCGGTTATGTCGTAGTTGTTTTGAGAGCCGTTATTCGTATTTACGACGCCTAGCAGCTTGATGTCGCCCTGGTCTAGCTTGCCGTTGCCGTCGTCCTCGATCTTATAGACGTAGTTATAGGAGTACGAGTTGCCCTCTTGCTTGAGGTTTTTAGCGATGAGCAGGGCTTTTGCGCCTTTTTCAAACGACTCTTCAAATACCTTTTTAAGCGCGTTTAGCTCGCTATTTGCGCCGCCGCCTTGATTTGACGGCGTAAAGCTTAGCTCGGCTTTATAGATCTTGCCGTCTTGCAGCGTAGCTTTTTGCCCGTTTGCGTTTAGGTCAAACTCGCCCGCGCTTAGCTGCTTGCCCTCAAATACCTTTGAAAAATCAAGCTTATCGTCTGCGCCGAATTTCTCCAGCTGCCAGTTTTTCTCGTCTTTATCCAGCGTAAAGATATATTTGCCTCCGTCCGCGCTCGCTGTTTTGCCGTCCTTTAGCGCCTCGCTTATTTTTAACGTTTGGCTAGGGGCAAATTTGCCTTTTAGCTCGCCTAGCTGCGAGGCGGTTAAATTTATTGGCTTATCGTCGCTGCTGCTAATGCTTGCTATTTTGTCTTTGTTTGAGATTAAATTCGCCAAATTTTGCTTTATGTTTTCCGCCGTATCTAGCAAATTTAGCCCGCCGGCGCCTTTTGTCGCTTCGGTCGCAAACTGCGCCGCACTAAGGCTTTTTGACGCGGCCGCTAGTACGATGTTATCCGCGCTAAGATTAAAGTCGCGGTGCGCGCTAACGGAGCCTATATATTTTACCTCATCCTTAGTTATTACGTTATCGCCGTTATTTTCAACCTTATATATCTCAAAACCGCTGTAAGTTTTAGCTAGGATTATGGATTTTTCGTTGCCTGCGGCTTTGGTTAAAAACGCCTTGTCTTCGCCGAAAATCTTATCAAACCCGGACGCAAAGCCTGCCGCCGTACCGCTAACGTAGTAAATTTTGCCGTCTTGTAGCTGCGTTTGCGCGTCTGCGGCTACGTTTAGATCGCCGATAGACGTTACGTTAGAAGCTAACCTGGAGAAATCAAGCTTGTCGCCGTTAGATAAGGCATTTATAACGACTCTAGACGCGTCTTGCTTAAAGGTAAAGGTTTCTTTGGCGTCGCTTGCGTAGACCAAGCCTGTTACGTTTGTTATTTTTAGATTATCGTCTGCGGCAAATTTAAAAGTTTCAAACGTATCCTTATCAAGCTCTAAAACGCCGTCTCCTTGCACGTCGATCTGTTTTTTGGCATTGCCGGCGCCAAAAGACAGCCCCGCAAAGGCCTTTAGCAGCTTTGAACCGTCCGCGTTTAGCTCTTGCGCGCTTTGCTTTAGCGTGATTTGCGTGCCGTATTTAGTATGCAAATTTAGATCGCCAAGCTTAGCCAGCTCTTCTACGTCGCTTGCGCCAAGTTCGATGTTTTTATCGCTTAAATTTAGCGTTTCTATCTTTGAAACGTCCGCCGTCTTTAAAAATTTCATGATTTTTTTAAAGTCGTCTGCGATATCGAATTTACCTTTTCCGGCGAGTTTGGCGGCAAATTTAGCGTATTCGTCTACGCTTACTTCTAACGATCTATTGATTTCAAAGCTATCTACCTTGTCGCTTAGCAAAGCATCCTTATCGTTTGAGCTAACGCCCGTTAGTTTTATGTTATCGTTAACATCAAATTTATCCGCGCCGATTTTATTAAAATTCGCGGCCGAGATTTTTAGCTCCGCGCCGTCTGAGGTTTTTATGGATTTTATCTTTTCGCCGAAATAATTCAGCCTGTTTTCTACCGCGTTTTGTAAATTATGCGCGCTATCTTCTATCTCTAGGGTGCCGTCTGCGATCTTATAGCTTGAGAGCTTGTCGCTAGATAAAAAGCCTTTGCCGAAAATTTCGTAAAAATCAGCCGCGCTTAGCTTTTGCGTATTAGCTATCGCGCCGTCTTTTAGCTTGTCGCTAAACGCGCCTAAAGCCTTTAGGGATTCTTTACTAAACGCGTCTTTATCAGTTAGCATTACGGCCGAATTTGCGATTTTATCCGCAGCATCTTTGTTGAGCGACGTTAGTTCGGCTACGCTTAGAACGGCCGATTTTACAGCGCCGTTAGCAAATTTAGCGGCATTTTGAGCTAACGTTTGTAGCTGAGCGTTTGTTAGCGCGCTATCTTTGCTAAGCTCTACCGCACCGTCTGCGATCCTGTCTTTTAGCGCGCCGCTTAATATCTCCTTAGCCTTTTCAAAGCTTGCGACTAAAGATTTTATATCGCCGTTTTGCTTGAGCTCGAATTTAACTCCGCCAGTAGTTATGTTTGAGTACGCGTTAGGTAGGATTTTATCTCCTAGCTTGCCGGATAAAAACGACTCTTTGGTTATGTTTTTGGCTCCGTCTAAATTTAGCGAGCCTA
>CAUQJU010000042.1:0-8471 GCA_963518005.1 uncultured Campylobacter sp. | reverse complement strand
GTCGTGGCCTTTTACATGCTGCGCGGCGGCGACGTGAGAGAAAACGTCAATATGCGCGGCGCCTACCTACACGTACTTGGCGACGCCCTGGGCTCGGTGGGCGCGATCGCGGCGGCTTTGGCGATGATGTGCTTTGGCTGGGGCTGGGCGGACGCGGCGGCTAGCCTGCTCGTGGCTGCGCTCATCGTAAAAAGCGGCTGGGGCGTGCTAAAAGAGAGCCTAAACATCCTGATGGAGGGCTCGCCAAAAGGCGTGAGCCTGGACGGGCTCGTCGCGCAGATCAGGGGCGTGGACGGCGTGCTTTCGGTGCACGACCTGCATGTATGGAGTATCACGAGCGGCGCAAACGCGCTTACGGCGCACATCGTGGTTAGCGGCGAGCTGAGCGTGCGCGAAGCGGAGCGGATCATGGCCAAAATATCGCACGAAATGGAGCATCTAGGCATCACGCACACGACCTTGCAGTGTGAAAGCAGCGATAACGAATGCGCCGACGAGCTAATCTGCGAAGTAAAGTCAAACGATGCGGGCGGACATTTGGGGCATAGTCATTAAAATTTGGGCAAATTTGGAGCGAAATTTCGCGATCTAGCATATCAAATCAAATCCGCAGCCCGAAACGAATAAATTTTTGCTAAAATTTAAATCGACTCATTTTTATAAAAGGGGCGAATTTAGATGAAAAAATATATACTAGTCGTGATTTTCGGCCTGCATTGCGCCCTTGGGGACGGCAACTATACAGGTTTTCTGATCGCGTTAAATTTCGCGGTAGCCTTGGTTTGCGCCGCTTTTTCTTTTATGAAAAAGAATTATATATTTTTGCTACTGCTAGCGCTAAATTTGGCTTTGTATTTCAACGCTATCGACACTCCTTTTGAAAAGCCTGAGCTTTGGACGTATCATATACCAGCACTCGCAAACGCGACATACGGCCTAAACGCTCTAGTTTACGCCTCGGGATTTCTCGCTTTTGTCCCGCTTGCGGCATATATCTGTTTTTTATATTCGCTCTGCGTGGTTATCTGCGGCGCACGTGAAAAATTTCAAAATCTACGTTAAATTTTACGGGCAAAACCCGCGTCAAATTTACCCCAAATCCCCCCGCCGCAAACCGCCGCCCGTTAAATTTGAGCCTGCCAACTTAATCAAACATAAATTTACTCTACTTTAACGAAAATTTTTATACAATCGCCCAAAATTTAACTAGGGATTTCATGAAAAACATCAGAAATTTTAGCATCATCGCTCATATCGACCACGGCAAATCCACTCTCGCAGACCGCCTTATACAGGAGTGTGGAGCCGTTAGCGACCGCGAGATGAGCTCGCAAATCATGGATACGATGGATATCGAAAAAGAGCGCGGCATCACGATCAAGGCTCAGTCCGTGCGCCTAAACTACGCGCTCGGAGGCGAAAATTTCGTCCTAAATTTGATCGACACTCCGGGCCACGTGGATTTTAGCTACGAGGTGAGCCGCTCGCTAGCTAGCTGCGAGGGCGCACTGCTCGTGGTGGACGCCAGCCAAGGCGTAGAGGCGCAAACCATCGCAAACGTCTATATCGCGCTAGAAAATAACCTCGAAATCATCCCCGTTATCAATAAAATCGACCTCCCGGCAGCAGACCCCGAGCGCGTAAAAAACGAGATCGAGCACGTTATAGGGCTTGATTGTAGCGGTGCAGTCGAGGTCAGTGCAAAAACGGGCATCGGCATCAAAGAGCTGTTAGAAGCCATCATCACGCGCATTCCAGCCCCTGACGGCGAGGCGGAAAAGCCGCTAAAAACGCTCATCTACGACAGCTGGTTTGACAACTACCTGGGCGCGCTGGCGCTCGTGCGCGTCTATGACGGCGAGCTAAAGAAAAACGACGAAATCCTAGTCATGGGCACGGGCAAAAAGCACATCGTGCTAGACCTCATGTATCCAAACCCCATCGCGCCGATAAAAACGGCGAGACTGGGCGCAGGCGAGGTCGGCATCGTGGTGCTCGGTCTAAAAAACGTCAGCGACGTGCAGGTGGGCGATACCATCACACTAGCTCGTAATCCCGTAAAAGAGCCGGTCGGCGGCTTTGAGCGGGCTAAGCCGTTCGTATTTGCGGGGCTTTATCCGATCGAAACGGATAAATTTGAGGATCTGCGCGACGCTTTGGATAAACTCAAGCTAAACGACAGCTCTATCAGCTACGAGCCCGAAACCTCGGTCGCGCTTGGGTTTGGCTTTCGCGTCGGCTTTTTGGGACTGCTGCATATGGAGGTTATCAAGGAGCGTTTGGAGCGCGAATTTGACCTAGACCTTATCGCCACGGCTCCAACAGTGACCTATGAGGTAGTGCAAACCGACGGTCAAATTTTACGTATCCAAAACCCGAGCCAGCTCCCGCCGGTCAATAAAATCGAGCATATCAAAGAACCCTACGTCAAAGCCACGATCATCACGCCAAGCGAGTTTTTAGGCAACATCATCACGCTGCTAAACAACCGCCGCGCCGTGCAGACTAAAATGGACTACATCACGCCCGAGCGCGTACTGCTCGAGTACGACATCCCGATGAACGAGATCGTGATGGACTTTTACGACAAGCTAAAATCAAGCACCAAAGGCTATGCGAGTTTTGATTATGAACCTAGCGACTACCGCGTGGGCGATCTGGTGAAGCTTGATATCAAGGTCGCGGGCGAGACCGTGGACGCGCTCTCCATCATCGTGCCCGAAAGTAAAGCCCAGTCCAAAGGACGCGACTTTGTAAAAGCCATGAAAGAGATCGTGCCGCGCCAGCTCTTTGAGGTGGCTATTCAAGCCAGCATCGGCAACAAAGTCATCGCGCGCGAAACGGTAAAATCTATGGGCAAAAACGTAACCGCCAAGTGCTACGGCGGCGATATCACGCGTAAGCGTAAGCTACTAGAAAAGCAAAAAGAGGGCAAAAAGCGCATGAAAGCCATCGGCAAGGTAAATTTGCCGCAGGAAGCGTTTTTAAGCGTTTTGAAAATAGACTAGACTTACTTTTACGTTTAAATTTGGAGTCAAATTTGGCTAAATTTGCAAATTTTGGTTCTAAATTTCAGCCAACCAAACTTGCATTTTAATGGCACTAAATTTACAAATTTAGACCAAATAAAACCACGCTTTGCATCAGCAAAACAATCCCGCCGCATCTCGCGCGTAACAAAACTACAGGGGGCCTGATAGAAAGCAGCAATGCTTCGTAGTGAGTCTGTTTACGATGACGAGCCATAGGCAAAATAAACCATGTCCCTTTAAAGAAAAGAGATTTACTACGCTCATAGTCGCTTCTTAGAAAACCGCAAACGCAGAGCGCGAAGCAGCCGAAGCGTGCGCCTCTAATAAAACGCAATAACATCAAATTTAAAGCTTTCAAGTCTCTGGTCCAGTCGCATAAAATTTAAGCTTAAATTTACAGCCCACGTAAAAGCCCTCCGCCGAGTAAATTTAAAATTTTTCCTAAATTTTCCTCAAATTTGGAAATTTATCTTAAATTTGGATAGAATTTTGCTTACTGGATTTAAATTTTACGAAAGGATTTTCATGAAAAAACTAGCATATTTACTTGCCGCGCTCGTTCTAGCCGGCTGCGGAGGCTCGACTCAGATAGTCCAAAACGTCCAAATCGGCGCAGACGCCAAAGGCTACAAAGAGGTGATGCGTATCAAAGCAGACTGCTCCTCGTGCGCTAGCGGCGGTCAGGACATCAAGATAAACGGCACGGACTACACCGGCGACGTCGCGATAAAGTGCTGCATCGCTCAAAGCAGGATCGATACGAGCGCGGCTATCAAAAAAGTCTATATCCACAAAATAGCCGACGAAAGAGCAGCTGATAGCGGCATAAAATTTATCTCCAAAAACGGCGCGAAAATGCTCTATCCAAAAGAGCGTTTAGAGAGGCTTTTTCATCTTTTCTTACAAGACGAGCTGTTAAACCGCGGCATCATGGTCGTAGATAGCCAGACCTCGCCTTACACCTACCGCGTGGATTTTGCCTTTACCGACTACGCGGCGTCGTATAGCGAGCCGTCGCAGTATCTAAGCGCTGCGATGAAAGGCAAGCTAGGCGTCAAAAATATAAATAAAACCCGCGTGCTAAATATCTCCACCAGACAAGACGTGCGCAAACTCGAAGCCGAGGACACTGAGGACTTTAACCTCTACGTCTACCTTCTGGTTAAACAAGCCGCCAATAAAGCCGCCGAAGAGATATCAAAACTATAAAGGAAAAGTATGAAAAAACTAGCTTTTTACGCCATTGCCGCCGCGCTTTTTGCCGCGGTCATGAGCGGATGTTCGCAGCGCAGTTCGGTGTTAAATTTAACCCCGTATCAATCAACCTCAAACCAGATGGGCTACCAAAAAAATATCCGCATAAATAGCATCGAGGACGCTCGCGCCAACAAAAGCATAGTCGCCACGATCACGGGCAGCAACGGTGACGTCAAGGAGTACGTCACGCTGCAAAACAGCATCGAGGGCTGGCTGCAAGACGGCCTTAGCACCGAGCTTAAGCGTCTGGGAGCAAATTTGAGCGACTTTGGCGATATCGTCGTGGACGTGCGGATCGTCGAGCTTAAAGCAAATCTAAGCGGCTACTCCACCGACAACCTAAAAGGCTCGGCAAAGCTTGCTATAACGGTGCACAGAGGCGATCAGACCATCACAAAAAACGTCTCGCAGGAGCAGACCAAATTTGCCCCGATCCACACGAGCGGCGCGTTTAAGAGCTTTTTTGACGAGCTACTACAAGACATCGTAAAACGCGCGGCGATCCAAATCCTAAAAAGCTGATGAGATGCGCTAACTGCGGGCATCTGAGCCTGGGCGTGATCTGTAAAATCTGCAAAGATCACCTGCTCGCCTCGCCCGCAAGGACGCGCGTTTTGGACGGCGATTTTAAAATTTACAGCTTTTTTGATTACTCCGAAATTAAAAATTTACTCCACTCAAAACACCTATTTCACGGCTCTTTCGTCTACGGCGCGCTCGCAAATTTGAGTTTTAAGATTTTTGCTAGCAAATTTAGCTTCGGCTCTCCCGTAAACGCCGTGCCGATCGACGATAGAGCGGCTAGCGGCTACTCGCATACGGCAATCTTGGCTCGCGCCTTAAAAAGTGCGGAAATCCGTCCGTTTTATACTTGCTTGCATGCGAGCTCAAACGTCAGCTATAACGGCAAGGATCTAGCCTTTCGCCTAAAAAATCCGCGAAATTTTAAGCTTTTAAAAAAGCCTAAATTTCCGGTTATCTTGATAGACGATATCGTGACGACTGGCACGACGATAGACGAAGCCAGACGGACGCTGCAAAAAGCCGGCTGCGAGGTGCTTTTTGCGCTGACGCTTGCGGACGCAAGGTATTAAATTAAATTTTAATCAAATTTAAGCTAAAATCAGCAAGTAAATTTTAAGGATGAAAATGGAAGAAAATCTACTCAATCAAAATCAAGACATCCAAGCCGTCGATATCGAAGAGTCGATAAAAACGAGCTACCTCGACTACTCGATGAGCGTCATCGTCGGTCGCGCCCTGCCTGACGCTAGAGACGGCCTAAAGCCCGTTCATAGACGTATCCTATACGCGATGAACAACCTAGGAGTCGGCAGTCGTAGCCCGTATATGAAGTCCGCGCGTATCGTGGGCGACGTCATCGGTAAGTACCACCCACACGGCGATACGGCCGTTTACGACGCGCTCGTGCGTATGGCTCAGAAATTTTCCATGCGCTATCCGGCGGTTGACGGCCAAGGAAACTTCGGCTCCATCGACGGCGACGGCGCAGCGGCGATGCGTTATACCGAAGCTAGGATGACTAATCTCACCGAAGAAATCTTACGCGATATCGAAAAAGATACGGTTGATTTTATCCCAAACTACGACGACAGAGAGACCGAGCCAGACGTCCTGCCTAGCCGCGTGCCGAATTTGCTACTAAACGGCTCTAGCGGTATCGCCGTCGGTATGGCGACGAATATCCCGCCGCACAGCCTTGATGAGCTAATAGACGGGCTTTTGCTCGTGCTCGAAAATAAAAACGCGACGCTAGAAGAGGTGATGCAGTACATAAAAGGGCCGGATTTTCCGACCGGCGGGATAATATTTGGCAAAAAAGGTATCATCGAGGCCTACCGCACGGGACGCGGCCGCGTCAAACTACGCGCCAAAACCCATATCGAAAAAAAGCCGAACAAAGACGTCATCGTGGTAGACGAGCTACCGTATCAGACGAACAAAGCACGCCTCATCGAGCAAATCGCCGAGCTGGTCAAAGAAAAACAGATCGAAGGTATCAGCGAAGTGCGCGACGAGTCCGATAAGGACGGCATCCGCGTCGTCATCGAGCTAAAACGCGACGCGATGAGCGACATCGTGCTAAACAATCTCTTTAAATCCACAACGATGGAGAGCACGTTTGGCGTCATAATGCTTGCGATAAACAACAAAGAGCCGAAGGTATTTAACCTAATCGAGCTTTTGAAGCTATTTTTAAATCACAGAAAAACCGTTATCATCCGCCGCACGATATTTGACCTAGAAAAAGCCCGCGCCAGAGCGCATATTTTAGAGGGCTTAAAGATCGCGCTGGATAATATCGACGAGGTGATCGAGCTCATCAAAAATAGCGCCGACACGCCGAGCGCTCGCGAAGGCTTGGTGGCGAAATTCGGCCTTAGCGAGCTACAAGCAAACGCCATCCTAGATATGAGGCTAAGCAAGCTAACGGGTCTTGAGCGCGAAAAACTAGAGGCCGAGCTAGCCGAGCTGATGGCTGAGATCGCGCGCCTTGATGAAATTTTAAAGAGCGAAACATTGCTAGAAAAACTAATCAAAGACGAGCTGCTTGAGATAAAAAATAAATTTAAAGTGCCGCGCATCACCGAGATCGTGGATGATTACGACGACATCGACATCGAAGACCTCATCCCTAATGAAAATATGGTCGTAACCATCACGCACCGAGGCTACATCAAGCGCGTGCCGAGCAAGCAGTACGAGAAGCAAAAACGCGGCGGCAAGGGCAAGGTCGCGGTAACTACGTACGACGACGACTTCATCGAGAGCTTCTTTACGAGCAACACTCACGATACGCTGATGTTCGTGACCGACCGCGGACAACTCTACTGGCTCAAAGTCTATAAGATCCCTGAAGGAAGCCGCACGGCAAAAGGCAAAGCGGTAGTAAATCTCATCCAGCTACAGCCTGACGAAAAGATCAAGGCGATCATCCCGACGACTGATTTTGCCCAGAGTAAATCGCTCGCCTTTTTCACTAAAAACGGCATCGTAAAACGCACGAATTTGAGCGAATTTAAAAACATCCGCTCTATCGGCGTGCGCGCCATAAACCTAGACGAGAACGACGAGCTAGTGACCGCTCTCATCGTAGAGGGCGAGGAAGAGCCGATAAATCTAATCGACGAGCTTGGCGTAGAGACCGAGATAAACGAGATAGAGGCGATAGAAGCCCAGATCGACGAAGAAAATAGCGAGGAAAACGACGAGAACGCGGCTGAAGGAAGCGACGATAGCGAAAAGATGCTATTTATCGTAACCAAAAAGGGAATGTGCCTCAAATTTAAACTCAGCAAAGTCCGCCAGATGGGCAGAACGGCTCGCGGCGTGACGGGTATTAAATTTAAAGAAGCAGGCGACGAGGTCGTAGGCGCGGCCGTCATCGAAAGCAACGAACAAGAAGTACTAAGCATATCTCAAAAAGGTATCGGCAAACGCACCACCGCAGACGAATACCGCCTAACAAATCGCGGCGGCAAGGGCGTAATCTGCATGAAGCTAACTAACCGCACCGGCGATCTAATCGGCGTCGTAATGGTCGATGACGAACAAGATCTGATGGCTCTAACCTCAAGCGGTAAGATGATACGCGTCGATATGCAAAGTATCCGCAAAGCAGGCCGCAACACCAGCGGCGTCATCGTAGTAAACGTAGACGGCGACGACGTAGTTAGTATCGCTAAGTGCCCTAAAGCCGAGGAAGACGGCGAAGATATAGGCGAAGAGACGCTAGAAAATTTAGAATGAATTTAGTGCTTTTGGAATACAATTTGCTCTAAAATGAAAACCAAATCAAATTTAAAGGATTAAGAATGAAGAAAATCGCATTCGCAGTTTTTGCCGTCACTGCTTTTTTAGTCAGCGGCTGCTCTCAAAAATCGGTTGAACCAAAACAAGAGGTCGTCATCCAAAAAGTCGATAAAGAAGACATCAGAAACGTGATGAAACAAGAAAAGATGATATACGACCTAGAGCCGGTAGATGCGGTATTTAGCGCAGTAGGCGAAGGTATAGCCCCAACAAACGTCGTATCTCACGCCCAAGCTCTAGCTCTAGCTAAACGCGCTGCCATTATAGACGGCTACAGACAGCTAACCGAAAAATTATACGGCGTTAAAATCACATCAAAAGATACCGTTCGCGACGCGATCCTTAGAG
>CAUQJU010000041.1:0-8558 GCA_963518005.1 uncultured Campylobacter sp. | reverse complement strand
TTTTTGGGGTATTTTATCGCAAACCGGAAAAATATTCAATAATGCGCCTCAAAAACAGCATTTGTTAAGGCAAATAAAGATGGAAGAACAAACGATCTAACCTATGGGGGGGGGGGTGCGGTGTAGCCTCTATTTGAAGAATTTAGTAGGCTCTCTTTAACTTATTGCTCCTTTTGTGTGAGCTTAAGTTAAAGAGAGCCTATTTTAATAGTACATTTCTATATTAAATTTAGGTATAACGATTTTGTTTTTTCCTATTTTAAAATTTTTCATCAGCGGAGGATTTGCGGGTTTTACATAAAAAGTGAAATTTTTAATATCTATGCACTCATCTTGATTCTCATCGTCTCCAATACAGTTCGCAGTATATATCGCCTTTCCTGTTGATAGATTATAGTCTAAAGTCTCGACTTTCTTGCTCTCGTCAAGATAGGTTATCGTAGCACCTACTACCTTCCATAGCTTATCTTTTTTATCATATCTATATTTATGTAAATACTGCCAAGCAAAACGTCCTCCGCCTCCATCGTGGCTTACAGATATCACTCTATTTGACACGGATAGCTCTACAAACGGATCGCCCATGGCTCCGCCATCATCGACATTTATTACAATGTTGTCAAAGCTGTGCCATAGCCTCCATTCGCTTAAATTATTTTGTTTAAAAATTTGTAGCATTCTTTGACCGTCTTTATTTTCGCTCATAAGGACTTTTTCTTCTATGTTATCGCCGTCCAGATCGCCAAAAACGGTAGTTAAGGACGATTTTTGAGGATGAGCGGATAATGATACCAATAATGTCATAATCAAATATACAAATTTCATATTATTTTTCTCCTTTAAACTGATTATATGTATTTTCAATAGACTCTTTAATATCCCGAAGTAGAGCCGACTGCCCATTTCCGCTATAGCTGTTATACTGCAAGCATTTCTCGTAAGGAAGCCAAAACAACATATCAATATCGCTAGTTTTTGTTTCAGTATCTCTCCCGTATGAACCAACATACAAGCTATGCTCTTTCTCCGAGTTCTCATCCCAAAAGTCATTGTTCAATCTTTTTGTAATTTGCTTATATCTATCTGCTATTTTTGCTATCTTATCATCCGGTATACGTAAAGTATAAATTAAATTTTCAAATTTACTAGCAATGCTCATGTTTTGCTACAACCTTTCTATTTAATAATATTTGTATCAAGCCTTATATCTTTATCCCCAACTTCTCAAACCATCCATTTCCTTTTAGAGTCTCGCATCTTTTCTCAAAGTGCTTCATCATTACATCTGCAAGCGTAGTTTTGGATTTTATTCTCTTATCTTCGGCATTGACTCTATCCTTTTTGTAAAAGTCCAGCCCGTCCAGATTTTCAAGCTTTTTTATATACTTTGGCATCTTTTTTATATAAATTTCTACGATATTTTTAGCAGACTCATTAAACTTAGCCCTATCAACCTTAGCTCTTTTTACTATTTCTATAAAGTCGCTATAACTGATATTGGTCTGCTTGCCATTTATACTCAAATGTGATTCGTAGTTTTTGATACCTTCGTAAAAGCCCGTGCAAGCGATATCGTAAAGAGGAGCTAGTAAAATTTTACCGTTATCGTAAATGACCGATATATTTTTAGTATGCATATCCTCGTGTCTAATAAGAAAAGAGTAAAAATAGTACTCAATCATTCTAAGTCTATCGTCGCTGCTTGGCAGTATCATAGCCGCCGCGTCAAAGAGTTTTTCGGATGAGGCTTTATATTTAGTTTCGCTACTTAGCCCCATAAACGTAGAAAATTCTTTTCGTTGAAATTTATAAGCTCCTATTCTATCGAAGTACTTGATAAAGTAGTGATACTCTTTATCCTGCTCTCTTTTAAACACTCCGCTCATCGGCACGTCAAATCCTAACTCATTCTTAGCAAAGCTCATATGCAAATACTCGTTTATAGCAACTCGTATAAATTTTAAAATCGATCGGCATCTCAAATTTAACGCCGTATCTGCCACTTAGCAAAAAATCAGTATCATACGCAAAAAAATAGCTCTCGTAGTCATAGCCCAAATAGCCTATTAGAATTTGGTTTTGATAGATGAAAAGGCGATTTTCAAAATGAGAATATTCGTTAGAAATTTCATAAGCCGTACTGGATGCTTGCCCCGCCACTCTTATTCGCCTTAACTCGCTTAGTTTTTTGAGCTCATTTTGGACGGTTCTTTTTGATGCTCGTTCTACACCCTTTTCTATCTGTGTTCTTGCAAGCAACGCCTTGCTGTTTTTCAAAATTTTAACTATTTCTAACGCTACTTGGTTCATCTTACAACCTTAATTAAATCTTATCTATATGCGCGATTTGCAATATCTTTATTTTCTAAGTTTTAGCGCGTTAAAGGCGGAGGATGAGGCTAAATTTAACGAATTTTTGCGTAAAAAGGCGGAATTTATCGCCGCTCATCCGTCGCAGTGGTTTTGCAAATTTGCCGCTCGCTGCGATGAGCATGCAAATTTAGACGTTTGGAAAAGTTTTGGGAGCTTTTTAAATCTCTATCTAAATAGCGAGATGGATGTACTTAAAAGTGCGCTAAAAGATCCTGAAATTTTTAAAAATTTAAAGGAATGACAATGGTACAGACGACTTGGGGATGGCTCATAGTCATCTATCTATTTTTGGGCGGTTTAGGCGCCGGGGCGTTTTTGTGCTCGGCTTTGGCTTACAAGGGCTTTTTGGGTTCATTAAACGAGAGGTTTTATAAATTCGGCTTTCTACTAGCACCCGTTGCAGTGATAATAGGAACTGCGCTTTTGCTATTTGACTTGGCGCCGAGCGCTGCGATAAATCCTCTTAAAATTTTACAGCTCTACACGCGTCCGGTTTCGATGATGAGCATAGGTACGTATCTACTTACGTTTTTTATCGTAGTCAGCGTTTTGGTACTTTTGCAGATCAAAAAGAGCGGTAAAATTTGCGATATGATGCTCACGCTCGGAGTCATTCTGGCGCTTGGAGTGATGGGATATACGGGGCTACTGCTTTACGTAGTAAAGGCAATCCCGCTTTGGGCTAGCGCGTGGCTGCCGATTTTATTTACGATCTCCGCGATCTCTACGGGGCTTAGCGCAAACGCAGCCGCTACGCTAAATTCCGGGCACGGACTAAGCCACTGCGCGCATAAATTTCACGTCGCGCTCGTAGCGCTTGAGATCGTCGCCGTACTGGCACTATTTGCGAGCGTGAGAAGCGAAGCCGCGGGCATGGCTAGCATAACCAAGATAGTCTCGGGCTCGCTTGCGCCGATGTTTTGGATAGGTTTTGTTATTTTGGGGCTTGCTCTGCCGCTGCTGGGCGGAAGCAAATTTATGCTTCGTGCCTGCTCCGTGAATGCGGACGGTGGCGTCTGCGCGCACGGCGGCGAGGAGGTAAAAAGCTGTGTTTATAACGAATACGGCGTGCTTGTGGGTGGCTTTTGCCTAAGAGCCTTTATCGTGCTCGGCGCGGTTTATATATTTTAGTTTCTCCCTTTTCCTAATACTTGGGTCGGATGAAAGTCCGACCTATTTAAATTTGGCTTTAAAATACGGTTTTTAGATAGATTGTTAAAAAGTGTAGTACGGTATTACGTAATTCTTGATTTTAAAATTTTGGGCAAAATTAACCGTATCTCGCTAAGTTGCTGTGAAAACCACTATTAAAACAGGCTAAATATAAATTTGTTTATGCTCGTCATAATGCTCATCTTAACACTAACGCTAAATTTGCAAGATATCATACAACCCCTTGCTTAACCTATATCATATCATGATGTTTATAGGCTACCTTACCATATTATTTTTTACGTCACGTGCTGCCGCCAGTGTTTAAAATCTTATTTAGATGATAACTCCCCGAGTATTAGTTAAGGTGTATTTTGTGGTTTATGGATAGTGAAAATCCCATTAAGTCTTTTTGAGTTAATAATAAAACTATCAATAGGCTGAGTTGAATATTTCATTCTTTAATATACTAAAAACTAAATATCCGATGTATTCGTCTTCCATTTCTTTTGCTTTGTCACTAATTTCAATACTTCGCGTATATCCCTTGTTTAGTTTTACAAAATTAGAAATTCCGATCATATAATTAATGGTTGATAAGTTCTTGTTGTATTCCATATTTTCAAATATTTCATGATAAATGCTATCCATATTTTCATTTTTAAATCTTTTTTGCATATATCTCATTGTAAATCCAGAAAGAATATCTGCAATTTGAATTCCCACATTATTCTTTGAATCGGTATCAAAAGTAATATTAACTGGTTTTTCAATACTAAAATTTGAATTTGTAAACTTATATCCTGTTTCTCCTATATCCAACATCTTTTGAACATTATAAGATAACATATCATCAAAATGAACCTGCTGGTCATGTATGAAATTAATATCTTCAAGGTTACCATTAAAATAGTTAACTCTAGCCACAAGGTTGGTAAGTGATGAAATTTGTGGTAATAAATAAGTTAACTGCCCTTTTTTATTTTCATCTGGAATAGGAATAAACTTTCTTACTGCATTGTCTAAACCTTCTTTCTCTTTAATATCAAAATAATCTTCTATAGACATACTAATATTATCTACAATACCTTGATAAATACTTTTTAAGTATAAATCTTTTTCTTCTTCAATTTTTGCAGAAAAGAATTCTTTTAGAGCATTAAACGAATTTAATAGAGACTCTTCATTAATATTTTTGCACGCATTGAAGAAGCATTGATACTCAGGCTTACCTATATTTCTGATGAGGGTATCCATATATATTTCGCGTAACACTGGATACTCTCCACCCGACTCTTTTTCTCTAGGTATAAAATATGGTGGAATTACCTGATGAATAACTATTGAATTGCATATATAATATTTTTTGTCAGTTATCTCTATAAAGTAGTCAATATTATTATCCTTAATAAAATTTACAATCTCTAAAATTACCTTTGGTTTTTTATCAAATAAATCTGAAGATTTTATTTCACTCCCTTGAATTTTATATTTCTTCTTTAATTCAGGAATAAATTCATTTTCCATTTTAGAATATACGTCTTCAGGTATTTTTACCGCCGAAAGTGTAAAAATATTCTGATTCGAGAATGTTAAATCAATTTTTCGCTGGATGAGATCCCCACTATTACCTGATTCATCAATATAGATTTTCATACTTACTCCTACTAAACAGTTATTTTTACTTCTCTAATAACACCGACTAGAAAATCTCCACTAGCGAGCTTGTTCTGCGACGCCTACCAAATTTATAACGCTAAACAATAACACCTTTTTGGCAAGTTTATTTTGCTCTCCTCTTTGTGAGTATTTATCGCTTTGTCAGCCTATTTTTTATTGGTATTTAGCAATCGGGCAATCTTGTAGGCCTTTATTGGCTCCTAGTTTGCCGGCAGCCTTAGGCTTTGCTCCTCTATTTTCGCCTATTTTGGGCTAAAATTTACTGTGACATTATAGCAAATAGGGTCTTAAACGCGTTTAGTAAAAAGAAAAAAATATCAAAAACCGCTTAATGGTTTTGGATGAGTATTCGAATATAAATTTGATAGAGAGCAAAAACAAATTTAAGCTGCCCAAAATACGGCTAAATTTCATCTCTCAAAAACGAAAATTTTATTCGCTCCGTTTTCTCTCATCGCGACGTAAAATTTGCCATCCTTGATAGCAAGCGTATTGGCGTCACTCATACCTTCAAAGCTCTAAACTTCCGCGATCCTTCTGCTACGCGGACCGAGTTTTAGGATGCTTGAGTATTGTCTCGAGAGCAGATAAACAAACTTACCTTGTGCATCCATGCCCGTGACGTAGTAGTCGCCTATGTCTCTGCCCTCTTTTACGCCGAGGGTTTCGTCAAAGCTCTCGGCACGAACTCGCTCGAGAGTAAATTATCGGCATCGCTAAAGCTCGCTATGCTCCAGCTTTGCTTGATATCATCAGGCACACTCGCGATGAAAAACTCTCCGTAAAAGCCCGAGTGATCCCAGCTTAGGATATACTGTTGTTTGGCGCGCACGGTGGAGTAGCGGCCTTTGAAATCAAGCGTGAAATTTTCGTATCCATCGTGCAGATAGCGCCACGCTTTGCTCGCTTCCTCTTTGCTTTGATTGGGCGCCAGTTTAAAAAACTCGTAGGTTTTGTTGTAGCTCATCGCGCCGATCGAGCCTTTAAAAAAGCTCGCAGCGACGGTGTCTTCCATCTGGATGATCCAATCGGGCGTGCTTCGCAGATAGCTTTTTACGGTTTTTAGCTCGTCATCCATCTCGTAAAGCTCAAATTTGAGCGTACCGACCAAAAAGCTTTTGCTCGCTTCGTCGTAGTCAAGCCCGGCGACGGGATTATCGTTTTTCAAATTTAGCGTTATCTCGCCGCTTTTACGAAGCGGAGTCAAATTTGTCACGGCGCCGTCCGCGGGATTTAGATTAAATTCGCCGCCGAATGCCAGCGCGGCGCACAATAGGGTTAAATTTAGAAATCTTTTCATATTTGGCCTCACTTCGGCAGATTCGGTAGTTTTGGATTCCAGCTTTCGCGGAAGTCTATCTGGTCTCCTCCCAGTGGTCAAGCTCCAAAACCACTTGCAAGGATCGATGCTCGTGCGAGAGGGCGTCGCGGAGGCTAGATAGGGCGGAGGACCTGCCGTGATGAAAGCCTGAACGCAGTTAAAAACTATGATGATCGCAAAGGTCGCCACAGCGACTTTGCCTAGCGCAAATTTGGGCAAAACCGCGCCGTAAGTGCCATCTTCGCTTTTTTGCATTATTTTGCCTACGTTTTTACCCAGTAGCAAAATCACGCCCAAAAATATAATGACACAAAAATGTACTACCACGACCCAAAACTGCGTGTGCGCGCCTAAAATTTCAAGCCCGAAGCCCTGCTTTATGTCGAGGTAGCCGCTCGTCTAGGCTGTAATATCGTAAAGCCCAAGGTGTGCTAAAAAGAAAGTTTTGGTTTTTGACACTACTAAATGTGCAGAAAAAGTCTTTTTACGTGAAAGTAAAGACTCCTAGAAAATTTCACAAAAAAGAACAAAAAAAGTGCACAGTCATAATACAAAAAACATACTAAGCATTTTGATGTTATTGGGACGCAACGCAAACATTCCAAAAAGCACGACGACAGTTAACTCCAAATTAATTTCAATGCAACCTTTGCACAACTGCAACGTAACTGAGAAATAACTGTAAAATACTCAATATATTGTCCCCTATAAATCATTATATAAAAAAAGAGGGGGGGGTGAAAGCGATTTTGGCAAATCTTGGGATTTTTATTTATGATAATACAATAGAAAAGTAATTGTTAACTAAAAATGTCAAATAATAGTTTGGATTAACTAGAAGGAAAGTATAATTGGTGGCAATTAAGAATCTGGAAAATGGCGGAGATAAAACAATCATACAGAAAGCCATCGACTTTGATTTATCCACAAATACATTTGAGAAAATATTTTAGGCAAGAATAGTGTCAAGTAATGGTTAAATGTGTATATTTTTATTTTCTGGGAAGAATTTTTTACTTTAGAAAAAAATGGTTTCTTTTTTTAGGAAAATTAAGTATTGAGCAAGGTTAAAAAAGTATATTTCTGGAAAAATACAAAGGAATACTATGGCAAAAGAGATTATTGATTTAGAAAAGTCCGCTCTACAAGCGCTAGACTTTATAATAGAACCCTGGAAATCGTCGATAGCCAAACTAGCGAAGTAAAAACGATAGTTACGAGTTTCTTACAAAAGGAGTAGACAAAAGATGCATTTATTAAAGTTTTTGTAAAAATTTAGATTTTTTGGTTGAAAATCTTTCAAATAATGCTAGAACCGTATTTTTGGTGATGATAAAAAATGTAAACTATAAAAATATTTTTTAGGCTCAAGATAAGTTAAAAACTTTCAAAGGAGTTTTTCTCAAAGAGAGTGCAAGCACAAGAACTATGATTTTGTCGATGAAAAACAAATATATAGCTCATTCCCGAATTTCAGAGAAGAAATTTAGAGAAATTTTAAAGTATTTTGTGCAAGATATAGAGGCTACTAAAATAGCAAATTTAACTGGAATCTCTAGAATTTCCATTAATAAAATTCTAAAAAGCATTAGAATTTTAATGGCTAAAGAGTGCAAAAAGATATCTAAGTTTTCAGGTGAAATAGAAATAGATGAAAGTTACTTTGGATCTAAACGAGTAAGAGGTCTTGTGCTTGCACTCTCTTTGAGAAAAACTCCTTTGAAAGTTTTTAACTTATCTTGAGCCTTGTCTTTTTATCAAATTTAACCTCTCTGCCGTCCGGAGTAAGCACGGTATATGTTTCATTATTCACAGCATTTCCTTTTAAGTAATATATCGTAATCGTTGCAGTAATTAATACCGCTGATAGTATAAGTATCTTTTTCATCTCTTATCCTATAAATAGTCCATCTTCCATTATTATATAGGTTCCGACCGAACTTTGCGTATAGTCCATAAAGCTACTAGCATATTTATCTAATCCTTAATATTATGCTCTTTAGCATACTCTTCTATCTTATCTTTTAGATCT
>CAUQJU010000040.1:0-8569 GCA_963518005.1 uncultured Campylobacter sp. | reverse complement strand
ATTTCGGCGAGCAGATCAAAGGCTACGCGTTTAGCGAAAACGGCTGGGTACAAAGCTACGGCAGCCGCTGCGTGAAGCCGCCTTTGCTTTTCGGCGACGTGAGCCGTCCAAAAGCTATGACGGTCGAGTGGATATCCTACGCGCAAAGCCGCACGAAAAAGATAATGAAAGGCATGCTAACAGGCCCGGTAACTATCCTAAACTGGAGCTTCGTGCGCGACGATAAACCGCGAGCCGATATCGCTAAGCAGCTTGCTCTATGCATCTACGACGAGATCGCCGATCTGCAAGACGCTGGCATAAAAGTCATCCAAGTAGACGAGGCCGCGTTTAAAGAGGGCTATCCGCTACGCGACGAAAACATCGGCGCATACGAGAAATTCTCGGTCGATTGCTTTAAGCTCTCGGTCGCTTCGGCTCGCGCGCAGACGCAGATACATACTCATATGTGCTACTCGGAGTTTAACGACATCATCAAGACCATCGAGGCGATGGACGCCGACGTCATCAGCATCGAGACGGCTCGCAGCGGCAACGAACTGCTAAAAATCTTTAAATCCGTGGGCTACAAACAAGAGGTAGGCCCGGGCATCTACGACATCCACAGTCCGCGCGTACCGAGCGTCGACGAGATGGTCGCGCAGATCAGGGCGCTGCTAGAAGTACTGCCTAAAGAACAGCTCTGGATCAACCCGGACTGCGGCCTAAAAACCCGCAAATGGGAAGAGGTCGAGCCGAGCCTAAAAAATCTCGTGCAAGCGGTCAAAATCGTGCGAAATTCATAAATTTAGAGCTTCGCTTAAATCTCGCCGCCTTTTGCTAATTTAGCAAACGGGCGGCGGTTTAAATTTAGCGGCTTTGTGCTAGGCTGATTTCGCCCTTTTTTGGTGCGAATTTATCGCGGGTTAAATTAGGCTTAGATTTTGCAAAATCAAGTTCGTAGCAAAGCAAATTAAGTTTTCTTCCGCGCCGCAAGCGTAAATTTAGCCGCAAACGCCGCGTTTTCTACATATTAAATTTGGAAATTTCATGCTAAAAGAAAAAATTTTAAATAAAGAAAAAAATCTTTTGCTCTACGCTCTGACGCCGCCCAAGGCCGAATTTGAAGAGGCCAAGCTGCGTGAGATAGCAGATCGCTGGACGGCGCGCATAGAGAGCGTAAACGCCGACGGACTCGTGCTTTACGAGGTGCAAGACGAAAGCGATAGAAGCGACTCGCAAAGGACTTTCGAGTTTAGCGGGACGCTAAGTCCGCAAAGCTACTATGCAAACTACCTAAAAGTAGCGACGCCCGGGGTATTTTACCGAGTCGCGGGCGGATACGACGAGAACGAGTTTCGCGCGGCTTTGGCGGCTCAGAGTGCTGATTTATGCGTGCTTGTCGGAGCTACGTCTAGCGCGCAAAAAACAAGGCTGGATTTGACTCGCGCCTACGAGATCGCGGGCGAATTTAAAAATTTAGCCTCAGGCGGCGTATGTATCGCCGAGCGCCACGGCAAAAAGGGCGATGAGCCGCAGCGAATGCTGGAAAAAATCCGCCTCGGGGCTAAATTTTTCGTCTCGCAGGCGATTTTTGATGCGGATTTAGCGCGCAAATTTTTAGAAGACTGCGCGGCGGCCGAGATTAGCGAGCCGATATTTCTCACGTTTTCGACCGCAGGCAACCCAAAAACGCTGGAATTTATAAAGTGGCTGGGCGTGAGCGTGCCCCAAAGCGTCGAAAGCAGGCTAAATGCAAGTACCGATTATCTGGCGCAAAGCTGCGAAATCATCAAAGAGATTTGGAGCGAGCTTAAAAGCTTCGGCGATAAAAACGGGCTAAATTTAAGCGCAAACGTCGAAAGCGTGATGGCAAAGCGCGCCGAGATCGAAGCGAGCCTAGAACTAGCCCGCGAGTTTAGGCTGCTTTAAGGCAAGCGGTAAATTCGGGCGACAAGCGTGCGAAATTTAGGCGTAAAATCGCGCCGCAAAGCAAATTTTACCTTCGCACGGTTTTGGTTAAATTTAGATGATTTTGCCAAAAGCTTAAATCTGCAAGCGCTAAATTTAAAGAAGCGAAATTTAAGTGCAAAATCGCGGATAAAGCCCGAAAATACGCGAACGGCGCAGGCTGTAAATTTGTTTTTACGCTAGCTTTAAATTTAGCCGCTCTTGCTAAAAGCTAAAATTTTACGAAACTCTAAAATTAAAACCACTAAATTTAAGCAGCGTTTAGATAAATTTAAAATGTTTTGTTCGCTTGTGGTTCGTTTAAATTTGCGCGTAAATGCGGCGACTAAACGCGAAGCAAAACGGCAAATTTACGCACGGGCAAAACAAACGAAGCAGCGCGAACAAGAGCTAAACAAAGCGGCAAAGGGATTAAATTTAAGCAAAAAACGCGAGATAAAAAGCAGCATAAATTTAATAAAAGCAAGACGAAAAAGCCGTAAATTTAAGCGCGAACGTTAGATTAAAATTTAGCCGTATTTAACGGCTTTGGTTTGCGGGCCGCAAGCCGTAAAAAGCCGCCAAACCGCGTAAAGGAGTTAAAACGGAGACTTTATTTACCTTTATTTTCGTCGGCGCATTTGTAGCGCTTTTCGCGCTTCCGGCGGCTTCTAATCTTTTTGCGGCTTTGGGCGAAAAACCCGCTCCAAACTCGCCCGCGAGCGAGCTTTCGCCGGGGCTAAAAGAGCTAGAAAACGAGCGCGTAATTTTGGTCGCCGCTACCAAAAAAGCAAATTTGATCGGCCTTTGCGCGGGCATTTGCGCGGGTGCTATGGTAACGTATCTTTTAGACGCGATTTTCGGCGCTGCGATAGGCGCGCTCGTTTATACTTTTACGGCGATGCTTATCACCGCATCAAAAAGGCGCGAATTTAGGACAAATTTTAAGCGTCAAATCATAGAAAATATCGTAAAAAAGCACGGATTAAATTACGATAAAGACCGCGGGCTGGGGCTTGACGAGTTTTTTACGATTTATGATTGTACGGTGCACCAGTGGAGCAGCGAGGATCTCATGAGCGGCGAGATAGAGGGCGTGCGCGTCAAATTTAGCGACTTTTACGCCGCCAAAATGGTGAAAAAGAAAAATAACACCGAGACGGTCGTGCTATTTCGGGGCGTGCTTTTTAAGGCGGATTTTAATAAAAAATCAAGCTGCGTAACGCAAATCGCACACGTAAATTCGCGAAATTTAGCGATCTATGGACAGAAGGCAAATATGGACGACGTGAGGTTTGAAGAGATGTTTGACGTCTATACGACCGATCAGATCGGCGCTAGATACGTCCTTACGCCCGCGCTTATGGAGAGATTTCGCGAGATTTGCGAGAGATTTGGCTGCCCCGTAAACGCGGTTTTTAAGGACGGTCAAATTTTTATCGCCGTCGAGACCCGGCGCGACGACTTTGAGCCGCAGCTTGGCAAATCGCTAACGGACGAAGCGACGCTAATCGCCTATGAAAGCGAGATAGAAAGCTTTACGCAGATAGTAAAAGAGCTAAATTTAAACCGCAAAATTTGGTAGTGCGGCAAGCGGTGCGCAAACGAAAACGAAAGGGAAAAATGCTTGAACTAAATAACGAGCAAAGGGCGTATTTCGGGCTTGATGCAGTGCAACAGAGCTGGGAACGGGTAGAGTTTGCTGGGGATAGATTTAGACCCGCTAGCGTGCTGTATTTTGAGGGCGACGTCATCAAAAAGCACGTGGTTTCCACAGACGAGCTTTATGCGGAATACAGCTACGACGAGGCGACTAAGGGGCGCGAGATATTGCTGCCTA
The DNA here is from genome assembly GCA_963518005.1 of uncultured Campylobacter sp. Taxonomy (GTDB): domain Bacteria; phylum Campylobacterota; class Campylobacteria; order Campylobacterales; family Campylobacteraceae; genus Campylobacter_A. The sequence continues at coordinate 4,800 of CAUQJU010000040.1, read as the reverse complement.
AAACCGCAAAAGGTAAGGAGGCAAAGCTAACGCCCGCAAATTTTGAAAAGCGCACGCCCCTTGGAGTCTATTTATACGCTGGTAAATACAGCCTGCGAATCGCTAGCTTTGCCTCGCAGACCACGTTTTACGACAGCGTGTGGGAGAGCGGACACGGACGCAAGATGGATTTTAGAAGCGAGATAGAGCGCTTTATCGCGCAGTCAGACTCGGATCATGCGCGTAAGATCGAGGAGTTTAAGAAAGCTGGCCGTAAAAATATCAAATTTAAAAGCGGAGATTTTTTCCGTTTTAAGCTTGACCGCAACCGCTACGGCTTTGGCAGGGTGATTTTAGACGGGCATAAACTGCGAAAAAGCGGCCTTTTACCGGAAGGCCATGCGATGCTAGAGTTTATGGGAAAACCCGTTTTTATCGAGCTTTTTGCGTATGCGTCGCAGGGCGAAGCAAGCGTGGACGAGCTGATGTCGCGCCCTAGGCTGCCTATGGACGTGATGTTTGACAACGCGTTTTTTTATGGCGAATTTGAAATTTTCACGCATGAAAAGGTTGATGTCTCGCAGCTTGATTTTCCGATGAGTTTTCACGTTAGCCCCGCGCGGACGTATTTGCAGTGGGGATTTATAGAGATCTGCTCAGGCGAGCAAAGCGTGATGAAGGCCGCCTCGCGCGAGCTAAAAGAGCTGATAGAGGAAAATAATTTGAAATTTAACTGCATCGGTTTTAGCCCGAGATACGCGCAGTTTGAGATCGCCGAAATTTTGCGCGGCGAGGAGCTTGCCTACCAAACAAACGACCTAAGAGACCCGGAAATCTGCTGGGCGAAGCAGGAGCTGATGCGCATTTTCGGACTCGATCCTGTTAAAAGCTACTTTGAGAACGCGCAAAGGCTAGGCGTTAAGACGGTTTTGGAGTTATAAAGCTTGTGCGGCGAAGTTAAATCGCGCTAAATTTAGCTGCCGAATTTGTAAATTTTAGCGCTATACGAGCTAAAATCGCACTCATTTACAAAGCCTCGGCGCGAGAATTTACGCTAAAATTTTAAAATTTCGTCGTAACACAGATGAAACTCGCAGCCGCGAGCGGAGATTTTTCTATCTGCATGAAAGTGCCCGAAGTACCATTTCTCGGGCTTTGCAAGCTCAAAAATCCGCTCTAACATATCCGTAGTCGGATCGTAAACCGCTCCGCCGCCTAAAAACAGATCGCTAAGCGCAGACATCAAAAAAGTAGGCGCCGTGTGGCTTAGCACCGCGTCTATCTTGCCGCCCGCGCTCTTAAAACGAGCTAGATTGCTAAGCGCGAAATTTAGCTCGCTCTGGCTTGGGATTTCGGCATCCCAGTAGCTTACGTTTAGCCTGCGCCAAGCTCTGTCGATACTAAACGCCCCGCCGAAAGCTAGAAAATTTCGCCCGTCTATCTCGTAAATTTCGCCGCGCCTAAGCCAAAATAAATTCTCCCCTCCGACGCCTACCTTGCCGCCGAATTTTTCCTCGGTCGGTAGGCCGTAGAGTAGGTCGAAATTTTCGTGGTTGCCGTCGATAAAAAGCAGCGTATACGGCAGTCTGCCCAGCCGCTCTCTAACGAGCCGCTCGTTTGGCGTATCGCTAAAAAATAGACCAAAATCTCCAAGCACGATCACGTAGTCCTCGCGCGTAAAATTTCGGCTTAAAAAGGCCTTGTTCGTGATTTTGTGAAGCTCCGCGCTCCCGTGCGTATCGCCGCAAAGGTATATCATTTTTTCTCTTTTTGATTTAAATTTTAGTACGATTTTAGCTAAATTCGGGCGAAATTTAACTTTGCGGTAGATGAAGTCAAAAATCGCCGTCTTGTTTGCTGCAAATCCTGCGCAATCGTTTGTGTCTTTGTCGTGCGGTCTTTGCAGGCGCGCTAAATTTAGCAAATGCAAGCCGCGTTTAATAAACTTGGCGCAACCGTCGGACGGTTTGGAGCTTTTGCGCGCTTGTAGCGTTTTGCCTGAGATTGGAGCGGTTAAGTCGTTAAATTTAAGAGCGACTCGCAAAAAAGCGGTAGCCCGGTTCGTAAAATCAAAATTTAGTTTAGCAATTTGCGTTATTTTGCGATTTTGTCGCAAAATTTAGCCGTTTTATCCAAATTTAGCGCGCTTTTGGCTACCGTCTAAAGCTACGGCGTTTGCAACTGCTTGCTTTGATGCTTAGCGCGTTACCGCCTAAGATAAAGCTTAAGTCTTTGCGGTATTTGCGGCGAGTGATTTCGCGTTGCTTTCATTATAGTTTCGGCGCCGTTTTTGAGATTTATGGCCAAATTTTGGCTTGATTTAGCGTAAATTCGGCTCGTGCGGCAAATTTTTGCTAGTGCGCGGCGGCTTTGCATGTTTTTAATTTTTTCGTGCGGCGCAAGTATTGAGACGGCCTAAATTTTAGCGGACTTAGTCCGGCCGCCGGTTTGCTTTTTATCGTAAGGTTTGTGGAGTTAGGGCGCAGATGCTTTAGCGCCTAGAGGCTCTCATCCGTCTTTTAGGCGCCTTAGATCTAAAAGACGGATTTTAGCCGGCGCAAATTTATACTTTTTGCGCTATTTTTCGCAGTCTTTTGCGGTTAGCTCTATTTTGCTAAAAAGCGCGCCGCTTGGTAAACGATAATTCATCACGATACTTTTTGCTTTTTGTAGTAGCATAAGGGTGTTTTTATCAGAGCAGAATTCTTCCGTCAAAAGCTCTTTCATGCTAGACGCAAATTCTTTTTCATATTCGTCCGAGATGGTTTCCCAGTCTATGTTTTTCGAATTTTTAAAGACATATTCGTAGGCGATTACCTCGTCTTTGCAGCTTACTTCGGTAGCTTTTATGTTTTCGTCTTCCATTTGATTTAGCGCTGATTTGCCGCCGATGATGGCTAGTCTTAGATACGGGCTACACTCGGCTCCGGTTAGAGCTAGAGCCAGCGCGCAAACGAGACAAATTTTTCTCATCTCTTCGGCGTTACCAACATATTGACGTAGCGGCCTTCTAGCAGCGGCTCTTTATCGCGGTCGGAGACCTCTTTTACCATCTCCCAGACTTTTTGTAGCATCGCGACGCCGGCTTCTGGGTTGCTCATCTCGCGGCCTTTTAGAAATACGCGAAATTTGACGTGTTTGCCGTCCTCTAGAAACTCAAGAGCATGCTTGACTTTATAGTTGATGTCGTTTTGAGCGATTTTGACGGAGAGCTTGATCTCTTTTACTTCGATCGTTTTTTGCTTTTTCTTGGCCTCTTTTTGCTTTTTTTCCTGCTGGTAGCGGAATTTGCCGTAGTCCATTATCTTGCAAACAGGAGGTTTAGCATCAGGCGCGATTAGCACCAGATCAAGCCCCATTTTCTCGGCGATTTTCAAGGCCTCTACTCTTGGGATGACGCCGTATGCGGTGCCGTCGTCCCCCACGCATCTTACTTCGCTCGCTCTGATATCTTCGTTGAGCAACACTTCGTTTTCTTTAGCCAATTAGTTTTTTCCTTTAAGTTGAAATTTGTTGATTATATCCAAAAATATTGTGTTTTTATTGTATTTTTCGTAGAAATTTATTGCGCCGTGACAATTTTTGCAGATTTTGGTAAAAGCCAGGCTTAGCATAAAGCTGCGCCTAGCCCAAATTTGACGGATTTTGGTCCGTATTTCAAAAAGTTACCTCGGCGAGTTTTGATTTGAGTAACTCGACAAATTCGTCCAGCTTCATATCTTTTTGTTCTCTATTCGTGCGGTCGCGCAGGGCGATGGCGCTATTTGCCACTTCGTTGTCGCCAAGTACGGCTATCATCGGCACGCGCTGTTTTTCTGCGGTGCGGATGCGTTTGTTTAGGCTCTCGTTTTTGCTCGCGATTTCGCTATCTACGCCGATTTTGCGAAGCTCTTTGGCGACGGTTTTGGCGTAGTCTAGGTGCGCGTCGCTAATCGGCACGATGACTACTTGCGTAGGAGCGACGAAAAACGGTAGCTCGCCACCGGTGTGCTCGATCAAAATACCGATAAATCGCTCGAAGCTTCCTAGTAACGCGCGGTGCAGCATTACGGGGCGCTGGCGTTCGTTATTTGCGTCGATGTAGCCCAGATCAAAGCGCTCAGGAAGGTTAAAATCGACCTGGATCGTGCCGCACTGCCACTTGCGTTTTAGCGCGTCGGTGATTTTGATGTCGATTTTTGGACCGTAGAATGCGCCGCCGCCCTCGTCGATACCGTATTTAAAGCCGTTTTCGTCAAGCGCTTCTTTTAGCGCTTTGGTCGCCGTTTCCCAAATTTCGTCCCCGCCGATCGCTTTTGCAGGCTTGGTCGAAATCTCCATCTCGTAATGAAAGCCGAAATTTTCCATTATTTTGCCGGCAAATTTTAAAATTTCTAGGATATTTTCTTTGATTTGGCTTGGCATACAAAAGATGTGCGAGTCGTCCTGGGCAAATTCGCGCACTCTAAAAAGTCCGTGTAAAACGCCGCTTTTTTCGTGGCGATGCACGACGCCGTATTCGAAAAATTTAAGCGGTAAATCGCGGTATGAGCGGATGTCGCTTTGATAGACCTTGATGTGGCCGACGCAGTTCATCGGCTTTATGCCGTATTCTGCCTCGTCGATCGTCGTAAAATACATATTTTCTTTATAGTTTGCGTAGTGGCCGCTCTTTTTCCACACGTCGGCTTTTAGTAGCTCTGGTCCGCGCACCGGCTCGTAGCCGCGGTCGCGGTGGGCTTTATATAAAATTTGCTCTAACTTTGAGCGCAAGCGTCCGCCGTTTGGTAGCCAGATCGGTAGGCCGCCGCCGACCTCTTCGTCGAAGGTAAACAGCTTCAT
>CAUQJU010000039.1:0-8625 GCA_963518005.1 uncultured Campylobacter sp. | reverse complement strand
GGCTTAACAGCCTGCCGTAAGCCTCGAGGCTAGCTAGCGCATATCCGTAGTACTCCTTTGCACTCATAGCCCTACCGTCGATTGCCTCGACGAGCCTAAATTCGCCGTAGTTTTTAAACCGCTCTTTTAGCTTTTGCCTGCGCGCCTCGTCGCTTTTTAGCGAAATAACGAATACTAAATTTTTCATCTTTTAAACTTCGATTTGATTTTATTTATCACGATTAATTGTTCTCTTTTATCAAATATCAAAAATAGGCTCGCGGCGTATCCAAGTGCAAGCAAAATCGCCGAATACGCGGCAAATTCGCCCCAGCTTGAAATCTGCACAAAATTTCGCAGCCCAAAAAACAGTCCGCAAACGGCTGCGAAAACGGCTAAATTTTTAAAATAAACGCCGTAAAAAGTAGTAAGCGGCAGGCTCAAATTTAACGCGGCGTTTATGAGGTCAAATCCCAAAATGCGCACCGAATAAAGCGCGGCGCCGACGGCCGTCATACCGTAAATGCCGTAAGGCGTAAATTTAAGCACGGCAATCTGTGCCAAAATCGTGCCAGTGCCCAAAATCGTGTTTGCTATCGCGGGGCGTTTTAGTTTATTCGTCGCGCCGTCGAGATTAAAAAGCGAAAAAACGTAGCTAATAAATATAATCGGCACTAGAGTTATCATCGAGAGATTATAGATTAGACTTATCTCGTCCGCGCTTTTAAACGGCAACCAAAGCGTGTAAAATTCGCGCCCGAAAGCCACGAAAATAGCCGCCGGCACGCTCATGACAAATGCCGTAACTCGCATCGAAAATTTAGCCTCCGCAACTAGCGCGGTCAAATTTGATTTGGAGTAGTACTCGACGAATTTTGGCGCAAATATCGCGCTAAGCTGTGCTACGAAGCTCTCTAAAATAATCGGAGCCGCCTTTGAAACGGCTAAAATTCCCGTTGTGTTGCCGCTTAAAAATATGTTGCAGATAAACAGGTCCATACCGCTCATAAGCACGCGGTTTAGGGCGTTAAAGCTATTATAGACGCCCGATTTCAAAAGCTCTTTTATCCGCGTAAAGTCAAATTCTCGCGGATTAAATTTAAGCTCGGGCGTGATGCGGCGCGAAACCCAAACGCTCGTAAAAAAAACAAAGAGCGACGCGACTAGAGCGGAGATCGCGATATAGGCGATCATCGGTCTAAAAAAATAAAAAAACGCCACGATGAGAGCGGCCAAAATAGCGCTAGATGCGGCGTTGCGAACGGAGATGATATAAAGCTTGTTTTTGATAAACATCGAGACGCTGATGACGCCGTTAAAAAGCCCGACGCAAAAATTTATAAAATAAAACGCGAAAGTAAGCCGCACGTCGCCTAGAAGCGCGTCGCTCACGTTTAGCACGCTTTGTAAATTTAAGATAAAAATACCCGCGCCCAGCAAAATAAGAACGCAAAAAAAGATATTTACGACTAAAACCGACGAGTAGTAGGCGTTTGCCGCGCGGGTACCCCCTCTGTGCCACTCGTACGCGACGAAGCGGCCGCTAACCGAGTTTATCGCAGCAGTTACGACTAAAGCATAGGCCACGATAGCGTTTGACAGCCCGACAAAGCCGTAGGCCTCGTTGCCTAGGCTCTTTAAAATGTAGGGCGTGAGGAAAAAATTTATCCCCATCGAGACGATAAAAACGACGATGGAGCTGATCAAATTTACGAGCATTACAGCCTTGCGTCGGCGTTTTCGTAAACGTTTTTGATATCGTAAACGAGAGCTTTGCTAAATTTTAACCCTTTAAATTTATCGTGAGCGACGGCGATAACGACGCAGTCGTAGTCTGCCTCATCAAAGCTTTTTAGAGGCGCGATACCGTATTCGCGCTTTACCTCCGCTTCGTCCGCCCACGGATCGTAGACGTCTACGCGGCAACCAAAATCCCTAAGCTCCTCGATCACGTCTATCACGCGCGAGTTGCGGATATCCGGGCAGTTTTCCTTAAACGTAAGGCCAAGCACCAAAACGCGAGCCGAATTTATCAAAACGCCCCTTTTTATCATCAGTTTTACGACCTGATCGGCGGCGTATTTGCCCATATTGTCGTTGATGCGGCGTCCAGCTAGGATCATCTCGGGATGAAAGCCAAGCTCCTGCGCCTTGTGCGTGAGATAATAAGGATCCACGCCGATACAGTGACCGCCGACTAGCCCAGGACGGAAATTTAAGAAATTCCACTTCGTGCCGGCGGCCTGCAAAACGGCATTCGTGTCGATGTTCATCTTGTTAAATATCATCGCAAGCTCGTTCATAAAAGCGATGTTTATATCGCGCTGCGTGTTTTCGATGACTTTGGCGGCCTCGGCGACCTTTATAGTAGGCGCTTTGTGCGTGCCCGCCGTTATGATCGAGCGGTAGACCTCATCGACCTTATCGGCTACCTCGGGCGTCGAGCCGCTAGTGATTTTTTTGATTTTAGTTACGGTGTGCTCTTTATCGCCAGGATTTATGCGCTCCGGCGAATATCCGCAGAAAAAGTCCTCGTTAAATTTAAGCCCGCTTTGCTCCAGTATCGGCACGCAAATCTCCTCCGTGACGCCCGGATACACCGTGCTTTCATACACGACGATATCGCCTTTTTTTAGCACCTTTGCGACGCTTTGTGTGGCTTTTACCACTGGCGTCAAATCAGGGCGTTTGTTTTTATCGATCGGCGTCGGGACGGTAACGATAAAGAAATTACAATCCTTTATATCGTCCAAATTTAGGCTAAATTTCATACCGTTTTCTATCGCTTTTTTCATCTGTTCGCCGCTAAGCTCCAGCGTGCGGTCATACCCGCCTTTGAGCTCCTCTATGCGGGCGGCATTGACGTCAAAGCCCGTGACTTCGTATTTCTCGCTAAATGCAGCCGCCAATGGCAGCCCGACGTATCCTAGTCCGATAACGGCTATTTTCATTTATTTTTCCTTTTTAATTTTTTTGATTCTATCGTTTTTACGCGTTCATACACTCTTATTTCCGCGCCTACGCCTTGCGGAGTTATGATTTTTACGGGGCTAACGCCGGGTAAAATTTCAGTGAGCTCATAATAAGCCCGCCTCTTTTTCTTTCTTCCGTCCTTGCAGAGCACCATCGTCTGCGCTAGCTCGTCACCGCCGCTAAATTCGTAATAAATCCCGCGCGCATCCTCTTTTTCCTCGAGTTTTCCGCCGAGTAAAAAGGCGAAGTTGCAGTCAATTTCTATCTCTTTAAAAAACGCGACTTCGTATTTAAAATACTCAGGCGGCATCTTTGAGATAGGTAGCTCGAAAATATTTTCCTCGGTTTTTGGCTCGTTTTCGCCCGCCAAAAGCGCAAACGGCAGCGCACAAGCCGCGATAAAAAGTAAAATTTTCCTCATGCTTTTACTCCGATTTGAAAATACTTAAAGCCCAAATTTGACAGATTTTTCGCGTCGTATTGATTGCGCCCGTCAAAGATCACGGCGTTTTTTAACCGTTGTTTCATCTCCATAAAATCAGGCGATCTAAATTCGCTCCACTCGGTAACCAGCGCGAGCGCGTCGGCGCCGTTTAGCGCGTCGTATTTGTTTGGGGCGAATTTTAAATTTGAGTTAGGTAGGTATTTTTTAGCTTCATTTACGGCCTTTGGATCGTAGGCGACGACGTCTGCGCCCGCGTTTTCTAGCGATTTTATGAGCACTAGCGAGCTAGCCTCGCGCATATCGTCGGTGTTTGGTTTAAACGCTAGCCCCCAAAGCGCCACGGTTTTTCCGCTCAAATTTCCGCCGAAAAATGCTGAAATTTTCTCAAAAAGCACCGTTTTTTGCGCCGCGTTTCTAGCCTCAACCGCGCTTAAAACCTGCGGCTCAAAGCCGTTTTGTCTGGCGGTGTAGATGAGCGCCTCGACGTCTTTTGGAAAGCAGCTGCCGCCGTATCCGCAGCCAGGATAGATGAAGCTATAGCCGATGCGAGAGTCGCTGCCGATGCCTTTTCGCACCAAATTTACATCCGCTCCCACGCGCTCGCAGATACCAGCGATCTCGTTTATGAAGCTGATTTTAGTCGCTAGCATCGCGTTTGCGGCGTATTTGGTCATCTCGGCCGATTTTACGTCCATAGCGATAAATCTATCGTGATTTTTCATAAATGGCGCATAAAGCTCGCGCATGACGCTTTGCCCCCACTCGCTGCTAGCACCCACTACGACGCGATCGGGCTTTAAAAAGTCCTCGACCGCCGCGCCCTCTTTTAAAAACTCGGGGTTGGAGACGACCTCAAATTTGATGTCCATGCCCCTCTTTTTTAGCTCGCCGGCGATCACTTCGGTTACCTTTTCCGCCGTGCCCACGGGGACGGTTGATTTATCCACGATTATTAGCGGCGAGGTTAAATTTTGTCCGATGCTTTTTGCGACCTCTAGCACGTAGCGCAGATCGGCCTGCCCGTCCGCGCCCATAGGCGTGCCCACTGCGATAAATAGCACGCTAGCGTGCGCCAAGGCCTCTTTTATATCAACGCTAAATTTGAGCGCGCCGTTTGCCCTGCACTCGGTCACGATTTCGCCAAGTCCGGGCTCATAGATCGGTATGACGCCGTTATTTAGGGCATTTATCTTTGCTTCGTCTACGTCCACGCATATTACGTCGTTGCCCATTTTAGCTAGGCACGCGCCGCTAACTAGCCCCACGTAGCCCGTGCCTACGACTGCGATCCTCACAGCCTTTTCTCCCACTCAAGTGCGGTTTTTATGATGAGCGCGAGATCCTCTCTCTTAGGCCGCCAGTTAGTTAATTTTCTTATCTTTTCGGGCTTTGCGATGAGGCATGCGGGGTCGCCCTCTCTGCGAGGCGCGCTAACTACTTTAAAATCAATCCCGCTTACTTTTTTAGCCGTTTCTATAACCTCTTTTACGCTAAAGCCGCGGCCGTAGCCGACGTTAAAGATTTCGCTTTTTTCGTGCTCGCTTAGATACTCTAGCGCGCTTAGATGTGCGTCCGCTAGGTCGCTCACGTGGATGTAGTCTCTCACGCAGGTGCCGTCTGCGGTCGGATAGTCGCTACCGAAAATTCCCATGCTTTCGCGCTTACCCAGAGCCGTCTGCGTCGCTACTTTGATTAGGTGTGTGGCGTTTGGATAGTTTTGCCCGATAAGCTCCTCCTCGTCGGCGCCCGCGACGTTAAAGTATCGCAAAATCGCAAATTTGAAATTTTCATTTGAAGCGGCGTAGTCTTTGATGATCCACTCGCTCATTAGCTTACTTCGGCCGTACGGATTTATCGGATTTGCCGCGGTTTGCTCGTCGACCTCGCCGATTTCTGGCTCGCCGTAAACGGCAGCGGTGGAGCTAAATATAAATTTATTTACGCCGTACTGCTTGCAATAGGTCAAAATTTTAGCGACGTTTGCGGTGTTGTTTAGGTAGTATTTTAGCGGATCTTGCGTACTTTCAAAAACCTCGATAAATGCGGCAAAATGAATGATTGCATCAAATTTGCCCTCTGCAAAAATCCCGCTTAAATCATCCTCTAAATTTGCCTTTACGAACTTAAATTTACCGATTTTTTCTAGCGCGTCAAGCGCCTTTGTCGTGCCTTTGCAGAGATTATCCACGACCGTTATCTCGTGCCCGCCCCGCTTTAAAAGCGCCTTTAGCACGTGAGAGCCGATGTAGCCGGCTCCGCCTGTTATTAAAATTTTCATCGTGATTCCTATATTATGATTTACGAATATATTGCATTGCGCGTGATTTTATTGAATTATTATTTTTTTATCGCAAAATTGTCTTTCGCATGGTATGCCGTCGTTATCGCCGTCTGTTCTTTGGGTGCCGCCATCCTGGTATCTTCCGCATTTTTTTAGGTACTCTTTTGCTTCTGCGCAGCTTTTAAAGTGGCTGCAATGCGTCTTTTTGTTGCAGTCGATCGTAGTAGCGACGGCAAAACTTGCGACCATTAAACTAAGCAAAACATATTTCATAATTTTCTCCTTAAAAGATGAGCGATTTTAGATAGCTTTGGTATTATATGTAGATTAAACTTATAGAAAACTTTTGCAGCAATGCGTCTGTTAAATTTACCCAAGAGAGCCACAGCTGCGTAAAACGAGCGGTTTTTGACGCAACTGTTTCAAATAGTAGAAAAAGAATTAACTCGGCTTGACGAGCAGTGTTTTGTAAAATACAAAAAAACGCAAGCGTTAAATTTAGCCGCCATACCGCGCGCCGAGCGTAAATTTACGGCACCGACCTCAAAGCGACCAAGCGGGCAAATTTGCCCGAAACGGCCGAATTTAATCCTCCCTAACCCGCAAAAATACCGGAAACCTCGGCACCCCTTTTGCGGTTAAATTTTGATATTTATAGGTTATTATCGAGCCGATTTTAGGCGGGTTTGCGCGGTCACGATCGCTAAAGCCCGAGCCAATCTTAAATTTTACTCCGCGCGCGGGTTGTAAAAGCTCGTCATTTTGCTCGTCCGAGTTTGCGCCAGCCGCGCTAAGCGCCTTGCAAGTTACCGAGCCCATGAGCCCGGCGTATTTGCCAGTGCCGGCGTTTACCTTCGTCACCTCGCACTCAGCGTCTTTAAATTTTTTGTATTTCAGCGCGTTTTTGCTTCGTTTTCGCTCATAGGGCGCATTTGGCTCTCGCGCGACCGCGCCCTCGCCGCCCTTTGCGACGATCTGCTTAGCAAACGCCTCAAATTCGGCGTTATCTTTTACTTTTATCTGCTTGATTATCTTTAAATTTTGTCCGGCTTGCGGGTTCTTTGCGATAAATTTTTCAAGCTCGCTAAGCCGCTCTAAAAGCCCGCCGCCTGCCTCAGGTACGTCAAAAACGTAAAATTTAACCTCGCTCCACGCGGCAACGCTAGGCATTTTATCCATCACGATCGATTGTATTTTTTCAAATTCGCCCCGCGCGGTGTAAAGCTCGCCGTCAAGCGCAAACGGCGGAAAATGTGCGCTCCAGCCCTCCGGCGCGGCTAAAATTTTACCGTTTCGCGAACGCAAATTTCGCCCGTCCCAGTAGGCGCGCACGCCGTCAAGCTTCTCGCTAGCTAGCCAGCCGCCGACGTTTTGACCTTTGTATTCGCTAAGTTTTAAAAGCTCGAATTTAGCGTTTTTATCGGCATCTGCGCTCACCGTGCTGCTTATATTTTCGCCCTGCGCCGCCAAAGCTAAATTTAAAAAGGCGGCTAGCAACAGCGCGAAAAATCTCAAATTTTAACCCCGTAAAACTCGCAGTACCACTCGATAAACCTAGCCACCCCGTCATTTACGCTAGTGTTTGGCTTGTAGTCAAAGTCCGCTACTAGATCGCCCACGTTCGCATAGGTCGCAGGCACGTCGCCGGCTTGCAGCGGGAGGAAGTTTTTCTCTATCTCGCGGCCGATTTTTAGCTCGACGGCCTTGATGTAGTCCATGAGCTCTACGGGACTGTTGTTGCCGATGTTATAGACCTTAAACGGCGCGCTTGACGTGGCGGGATCGGGATGCTTCGCGTCCCACGCGGGATTTGGCTTGGCGGGGTTATCGACGCATTTTATGATGCCCTTTACGATGTCGTCCACGTAGGTAAAGTCGCGCTTCATCTTGCCGTAGTTAAAGACGTCGATTTTCTTGCCTTTTAGCGCGGCGTCGACGAACAAAAACAGCGCCATATCCGGGCGTCCCCACGGGCCGTAAACGGTGAAAAATCGCAACCCCGTAGTCGGCACGCCAAATAGATGCGAATACGTGTGCGCCATCATTTCGTTGCTTTTTTTAGTCGCGGCGTAGAGGCTGATCGGGTGATTTACGCCTTCGTGCGTAGAAAACGGCATATTTTCGTTTAGGCCGTAGACCGAGCTAGAGCTTGCGTAGACTAAATTTGCGGTTTGGTTGTGGCGGCAGCACTCAAGGATGTTCATAAAGCCCGTGACGTTGCTGTCGATGTAGGCTTGCGGATTTATTAGCGAATATCTCACGCCAGCTTGCGCGGCTAAATTTACCACCACGTCAAATTTTTCGCTCTCAAAAAGCTTTTTCATCGTCTCGCCGTCGGCCAGGTCGGCTTTTATAAATTTTAAATTAGGCTGCGTTTTTGAGCTTATCAGCTTGCCTTGCTCAACCTCACTCACGTCAAAGCCAGCCGTTTTTAGGCGCGCGAGCTTTAAATTTACGTCGTAGTAGTCGTTTATCACGTCGTATCCGACGACCTCGTCGCCTCTTTTTACGAGGGCGTTTGCCAAGTGAAATCCGATAAACCCCGCCGTTCCGGTTACTAAAATTTTCATGTTTTTTCCTTTGTGATTTGACGCTATTTTAGCATATTTTAAAAATCAAAGCTCGCAAATAAAATTAGCGCCGACTCTATGAACAACGCGCTAAGCCGAGCAAACATCCAAGTCCCCAACCTACGAAAAAAGTACCGTAAAAAGCCGCCCCGACTACAAATACGGCGGGAAAAGCCACTATCATCCCCGCGCTAGCGACGGGCAAACCAACGATCATCGCGGCACCGCCGAGATCTATCCCCGCACCGCCGCTGCTTGCGCCTATTTTTTCGCAATCTACATTCGTATATACTTTGATTGGATTTTGAAATTTGCCCGAGGTTAAAATTTCTTTTCTTTTAGCGTCGCTTATATTTGCCGTACTTCCGCTCAGATAG
>CAUQJU010000038.1:0-8635 GCA_963518005.1 uncultured Campylobacter sp. | reverse complement strand
TTATACGACCGAGGGATTACTTTGGCCACATGAGACGCAGCGAGATACCCATATACGATCCAAAGCAGTTTGAGGACTGGTACGAGCGTGCCGACACCGAGATATACCGCTATATGCTAGAAAATAAAACTAACGTGATGGTTATTAAAGGATACGGCGTATACGTGCATAGTAGGACGCCTTATCAGCTGGCAAAAGACGTCGCAATCCTTGAAAATACGTGTAAACTGCTAAGCATTGCGCATCTTTATGAATCGCAAAATAATTAGGCAAAGTTTAGTTTGTATTATCGCGACTTAAAAATTTTGCCTTCAAACCTCGTTTTTAAGGTGATATTTACGAAATTTAAGTAAAATATTGCATAAAATTTTTATGAAATTTACAAGGGAAATTTAAATGATAACTTGGATGCAAAAACACAGAAAATACCTTGTCGTGACGATATGGATAAGCACGATAGCTTTCGTCGGGGCGGGTTTCGTGGGCTGGGGGGCCTATGACCTCAACGCGAGCCGCTCCGGCTCCGTCGCAAAAGTAGGACACAGAAATATAAGCATCCAAGAGTTTCAAAATAAATACGGACAATTTCACGCATATTATAGCCAGCTCGCCGACGGACATTTAAGCGAAGAAGAAGCCGCTAATCTTAAGCTTGAGAATTTGGCTTTAGAATCGTTAGTAAACGATGCGTTATTCTTAAATTTTGCCGATGATTTGGGTCTTGGAGTAAACGACGAGGATATAGTAAAATATATCATCGCGGATCAAAATTTCCATACTAACGGCAAATTTGATAAAGAGCTGTATAAAAATACGCTAAAAAGAGCCAGAATACCTCAGAGCGAATACGAAGAAAGCCTGAAAAACGTAATCCTGCTAGACAAGCTAAGATACGCGCTAAATATCCCGACCAAACAGCAAGATACCGATATGCTTTTGGCGAGTTATTTAATGCAAGATAGAATCTCCATGCAAGTCGTAGATGCCGACGACAATGAGATAAAAATAGGCGAAGATGCCGTAAAAACGCTCTGGGAAGAACATAAAAACGAGTATAAAACCATGACGGAGTTTAAGCTCGATACTAAATTTATCCCGGCCATAACCAACGAAGCAAATGCTACGGAGTTAAGAACGTTTTATGACGAAAATAAAAACGAGTATAAAGGTAGCGACGACAAAATAAAAGATTTTGAAGCGGTTAAAGACGAGGTTTTAAAGGACTTTAACCTAAAGCAAACTAAAAAAATCGCGCTAGAAGAGTATTTAAAAATTAAAAAGGGCGAAAGCGAAGCAGGCACGACTATCTCGACTCTGGAAGATAACGCAAGTCTACCTATAGATGAACTAAAACTCGTCAAAACCGGCGAAACGCTAAAACCGTTTGAATACGACGATGGGTATATGATAGTAAAGGTAAAAGAGGTAATAGCTCCGAGAATAATGAGTTTTGAAGAAGCTAGGGAGCAAATTTTAGAGCTTTACAAAGAACAAAAGACTAAAGAAATAGTGGAAGCTAAAGCTAAAGAACTGCTTAAAAACGGCTTTAAAGGCATTGACATAGGCTTTATCGGTAGAGACGCCGTAAAAGCTCAAGGCGGACTAACGGAAGGGGAATTTAACGTATTTGTTAGCAAGTTATTTGGCAAAAGCGCTAAAAAAGACTACGTAATGATTGATAATAAAGCCGTAGTTTACGAAATACTAGAGCAAAATTTAATAAATCGCGATAAAGAGAGCGAATATAAAGACATCATCGCCCAGCAATCAAGCTACCTAAAAAATAGCGAGCTGATGAGAGATTTGAGTACGGCGCTAGCCAAGAGATATAAAGTAGAATATTACGTTAGTAAAAAATAAAAAGGTATTGATTTGAGTACTAAAATTTTAGGTATCGACGTAGGCTCGGTTCAAATTTGCGCCGTAATAGCGCAACACGACGACACGGGTCTAAAGATAATCGGTATAGGAAATGCCAAAACGCAGGGCATAAAAAAAGGCGTGATAACCAATATCGAACTGGCTTCAAAATCAATAAAAAGCGCCTTAGTCGATGCCCAGAGGATAGCCGGCACTCGCTATGAAAAAGTAGTAGTATCGATATCGGGAGCCTACACCAAAAGCGTAGAGAGCAACGGAGTGGTAAATATCCCGACGTATGAAATAGGTATAAAAGAGATACAGCGTTCAATGTCCGAATCCGAGCGAAGAGCGCAAATTCATAGCGACTACGAAAAGCTTCATATACTGCCGTATAACTTTAAAGTAGACGACCAAGAGCACATAGAAGATCCCTTGGGTATGAACGGTAGTAGGCTTGAGGTGCAAACGCATATCATAATGGCGCAAAAATCATCTCTAAGCAATCTTAGAAAAGCGTTAAATTTAGCCGGCGTCGAACCTGATAATATCGTACTTTCCAGCTACGCTTCGGCTATTGCTACCCTAAATCAGGACGAAAAGGATCTAGGCGTAGCCCTAATCGATATGGGCGGAGCTACTTGCAATATGATAGTACATTCCGGAAATTCGATAAGATACAACGAGTTTTTAGGTATAGGTTCGGCAAATATCACCAACGACCTCTCGGCTGCGCTTCACACGCCGATCTTAAAAGCCGAGGAGATAAAGCTAAACTACGGCGCGCTTCTAGATACTGCCAAAACTAATGAATTAGTAGAGATACCGCCTATCAACGATGACGGCAAAACTCAAGAGGTCTCACTTGACGTTATCTCAAAAGTTATATACGCAAGGATAGAAGAGACGCTTATGATATTGGCCAAAATGCTAGAAGATAGCGGATACAAATCGTCCATAGCCGCGGGCGTAGTGCTAACCGGAGGTATGACTAAATTTGAAGGCATTAAAGAATTTGCAGATGTTTTTTTTAAAAACATGCCCGTACGTATAGCAAAGCCTAAAGAGATGGAGGGGCTTTACGAGATACTAAGAGATCCGGCAAACTCTTGCGCGATCGGACTTTGTATGTATGGTGCAGGATATTTTACGCCCTACGAGATAGACTCCGAAAAGAAGATGCGCTATAAAGACGAGGTAGTAGTTAAAAACAAAAACCTCAAAGATATCGCTATGCAAAGCGATAGCGGTACAAAAAGCGTAGAAGAGCTAGATAAGAAAATTTTTAAAGGGACAACGCTGGATGATAGCTATATAGATGATCTAAGGATAGACGACGATAGAACGTTAAAAGACGAATTAAACGAAGATTTAAACGACAAAAAAGAAAAGAAGCCTAGCTTTTTTTCTGTACTTTGGAACAAAATAACACAACTATTTTAAAGGAGATTTGGGTAAATGGATAAGGGTAACTTCACGGTTGAAGAGAAAAAGTCTTCATACGGCGCAAAGATAAAGGTTATAGGCGTAGGCGGCGGCGGTTGCAATATGATAAATCATATCATAAGAGAAAAAGGCGATGAGATGGATATAGATCTTATCGTCGCAAATACCGATATAAAAGCTCTGGGTAGCTCATCTGCATTTACTAAGCTGCAGCTTGGAGAAAAGATTACCAAAGGGCTTGGCGCAGGCATGGAGCCTGACGTAGGCAAAAAAGCGGCGCTAGAAAGCGAAGAGGAGATAACTAGCATTTTAGAGTATTCGGATATCGTTTTCATAGCTGCCGGTTTAGGCGGAGGAACCGGTACCGGCGCAGCTCCCGTGATAGCTAGAATAGCCAAAGATATCGGTGCTTTGACGGTCGCCGTCGTGACGATGCCGTTTGATTTCGAGGGTAAAAAGCGCTATAATCTAGCTCAAAAAGGCCTTGACGAGCTAAAAAAAGAGTCTGATTCCATAATCGTAATACCAAATCAAAAGTTAAGAAGCATCATAGATAAAAGAGCCGGTATCAAAGAAAGCTTTAAAATAGTCGACGACGTCTTGGCGCGCGCAGTCAGCGGCATGTGTACTATCGTGCTAGAATCCGGCGATAGCGACATAAACTCCGACTTTGCCGACGTAAAAAAAGTCATGGAACATCGCGGTATGGCTTTACTAGGTATAGGCGAGTCAAACGGCGACGGCGCAGCTCAAGAAGCTGTTAAAAACGCTATCCAGTCTCCGTTATTAAGCGACGTTACCATAAATGGAGCCGTAGGCATCCTAGTACACTTCAAATTTCACCCGGACTGCCCGTTTGGCGATATAGACGATGCGATGGCTATCATTAGAGCGTGCGTAGATGACGATGCCGAAATCATACTAGGCACTACGAGTAGCGAGAGTATGGAGGATAAAGTTCAAGTTACCATCATAGCAACCGGTTTTAAAGGCAAAGAGGAAAAAGCTCCCACTCCGGCACCTACTCCCAGTCAAGCATCTTTAAACTCTAGAAATCCATACCTAGAACAAAGAATAAGTCAGCTAAAAGTAAGCGGCGGCTACAACAGCGAAGAAGCATCTGCAGTATTGGACGCTCCGACCTACATTAGAAATCAGATGGATTAACAAAAGGATTGGTCTTCCAATCCTTTCTAAATTTAATCATACAGCATTGCGTAGCGCAAATCAAAAATAGTTAATCTTAAAATTTAACCCTTTATAAAATCCGCAATCTGCAAAACCCAAAAAACGCATGCCAAATGCCTTAAACCAAGAGTCCTGCTAAGCCCGCCTTGAACAAATGCAAACGCTTTTTGAAAATCAAAATTTTTACGAACATAACTTTACCGGCCTAGACGGCAAATATAAAATCACAAAGGATGCATACAAAATCAAAACAAACGAGTTAAATTTATATGGCGGCAAATATACCCTACTTGACGCATGCAAAAGCGACTAAAGAGCCGACAAAGTATAAAAAAATCGAGCCGAATTTTAGTCTATTACGCCGCACGAACGATAAAATTTACCTTATTTTCCGTCAAGACTTATACGACTCTACGGTGTGATTGATTTAGATTGTAAGTAGTCTATATGCGCTTATACCCGGCCCACGGCTAAGCTGCAAATGGCCTCGTCTGGACCGGACGCGTTACCTGCGAGAGTGAAACGCGCTAGCGATAATCGGCCGCTACCAGGGCTTTGCAAAGCGTGCATTTAAACAGTTTTGAAAACCGATGAAAGAAAATAGATGTTTTAAAAGCGAGCACGGCATCTATGATGAGGCATATTTTATGGATTTTAGCGATGACTGGCTAAATTAAAATGCCTTCGCACAGACACGCCGCAGATACGCCTCGTTATGAAAATATAAAATTCATAAAAGCGATATCTTAAACAAATAATCAAAGCCAAAGTTACAAGGAGATTTTTAGACCGGCGCGGCCTAGGCGTAACCGAGCCAGTCTACGGCACATACTAGTATATCAAATTTAAGCGACGCGTAAATTTATAAATTTAAAAGCATAGAAGCATGAACCACTACAGGTGGTAGCAAATTTAAATTACATACGCCGTTTTTTAAAGATGACGCTAAGATTCAAAATTTGTAGCAAGTTTAAATCCTAAATTTTACGTTCTCGTCCTTAAATTTGGACTGCGATTTGCTTGCATCTTGGAGATTAAATTTGATTGAAAGCGATTTATGAAGCGAATTTTGATTTTTTTGGCGTTTTTGACGGGACTGTTTGCAGCGGACATCTACGTAAACGGACAAAAGGTCGGCAGCGACCAAAACTCGACCTATAAGGGCGAGAGTAAAAACGAAATCTTAAAACAAGAGGGCAAAAAACTGCTTTGCGATAAAGGCTACAAGCAGTACTGCTAAGGCGGTAAGAGATTGTACCGTCGCTACCGCTCGGCGATAAATTCGGCGCCTTTTGGTTTGAGTCTACTTTTGATTTTATTTTAGTAGCAACTTGGTTTATTTTTAGACGAGATTTTTATTTATAAATTTCTAAAATTTCGACGAGAGTTTGTAAATTTTTCTCTTTGCAAGCTTTAAAAGATAAAAATGCATCAACGACTGCTAAGACAAAATAAAACATTAAAACAAGCCCGGCAATGCTTAGAGCGACGATATACTCGCTATCGCTCATCGCTTTGCCCTCATAAACCGCCTCTATGACGCCGATTGCCGCAAATATAAAAAATAGCGCAAGCGCCTTTAAAGCGCCGATACCGATAGAGCCGATATAAAATCTATCGGCTCCAATCACTCCTAAAAATAGCCCCAAAGCAAGCGTGACGAACGGATTTTTAAAGTTGGTTAAATTTAATGCTTCTTGCTGTCTCTCGTTTAGCGATTTAAATTTATCCGTTACCAAATACAAGCTATATTTTGGAAATTTACTAAGCTGCTTAACGGGCATTTTTCTCTAGTATATGCGCTACTTTTTCGTAGTTTTTAGCCGCTATTTTTTTAGATAGCAGTACGCCGTCTATGATCGCGGCTAACCAAATGAGCGTAAATAAATTGTCTATGCCGGAGTCTGGACGAGGAACGGCTGCGGCAAATACCAAAAACGTAAGCACTATAAAAACAATGCCGATTACCGGACTGTTTACGTAAAATCTATGCCCTCCAAAACACCCGAACAACAGAGCAAAAACCCAAACTAAAGTCGGCTTTTTCATATACGACGCATCGGCTACTAGCTGCGAGCTTTGGGCATCGTCTAGCTCCTCAAGTCTTTTACTCATCACGAGCTCGGTATATAAATTTGACGGTAGCCTCGATTTTAATTCATTTATTAGCAGTATATTTTTCATTTTTTACATGATGGCTGAATTTAATAGTTCTAGATTATCTTTTTTGATACCGTTATAGACAAAATATAAATCCGCTAACGCCCAAAAACCAAGGCCGCCGAGCGTTATAAGCTTTAAAGCACCTAGCAAAATATCGCCTTTATAAAATCTATCCACGCCAAAAGCCCCGAAGCAAAGTCCAAGCGCCAGGCCGACTACCGGGCTTTTTAATTTAGTATCGATACGGCTCTTGCCTTGTCGTCGCTTAAGCCGTCTAGCTTATCCTTGATATAAAAAGCATCGTTTGGAAGCTTATCTTTTAAAGCAAGATATAAACTCATTTTTATCCTTTACGTTAAATTTGTAGGCGTATTTTACCCCCACCCCCCGCTTAAAATAAATTGAAATTTTATTTATTTTACGTTGCAGTATATTAATCCAAACTACTTAAGCAAGGTCAAGACGCCCGCGCGAAAAATAAGAGTATAATTATCCAAATTTAAAACAAGGATAAAAAATGAGCGATTTTTTCAAAGACGCAGAGCAGTTTAATGCCGAGGGCGCGACGGTTCCGTTTTATAGATATAGCCAAGGCGGCATGGATTTCGTCGGTTTTGACAGCCGTCCGTGCGTACCGCCAGAGCCTATGGTAAATGCGCTGGTGGCGATCAAATTTGCAAATCAAAACACCAAAATCGTGATGGTAAATCATAAATTCCCAGCCGGTCTGATCCCTAAAATTGCGGAGCAGTTTGACGTCGAGCGCGAGGATTTAGAGGACGGAGCGGTCAAGATGACCTTTAGCCTAAAGCAGGGCGCAGACGTCAAAA
Organism: uncultured Campylobacter sp.; assembly: GCA_963518005.1. GTDB lineage: Bacteria > Campylobacterota > Campylobacteria > Campylobacterales > Campylobacteraceae > Campylobacter_A. Next base: position 1,148 of record CAUQJU010000038.1, on the reverse strand, counting down.
ACGTAGACACAAGCCTTTGCCACTGAGATAGGATATGCTTTTAAACACCTTTGCGCCGCCTTTTAAGCTAGTGGGCGGTTATTTTATCGCGGGCATTTGCTTTTTGATCGCGAGTATTCCCGCCTTTTTCGCGGCTGATTTTGAGATGATAGCGGGGCTTGAGACGGCGGGATTTTTACACGTGTTTTTCGTCGGCTTTGTTATGAGCATCATCATCGGCGCGCTTTATCAGCTCACCTCGGTGATTTTAGAAAAGCCGTTTTCGACGATCAAGGGCGCGATGCTAAATTTAGCCGTCTACTGCGTAGGAATCGCTGCGATGGGCTACGGGATGATCAGCGGCAAGACGGGCTTTATACATGGCGGCGGCATGGCGCTTTTCCTGGCGCTGCTGTTTTTTGGCACGACCTATATCGTTAGCTTTATGTATAATGAAAAAAAGAGCTTCGCGGCCTTTATGCTTTTTGTTTCGGCGATATTTTTACTCGCGGGCATCTCGCTTGGATTTTGCCTTTTGATGATACTTTCTGGCACTTTGCCGATGGATTTTATGTTCGCGCTTAAATTTCATGTCTATTTCGTACTCGGCTTTGTTTTTTTCATCATCGTAGGCGTGGCGACCGTGCTGCTACCGATGTTTGCCCTGGCGCACGATCTAAAATTTACGCTTAGCAAATTTGCCTTCGGGTTTTATATTTTTGCCGGCGTTTTGCTCTTTTTTAGCGAAATTTACGCGTACTTTGCGTTTGGGGCGGCGATCGTTTGCTTCGTCGCCGAGGCGCTGCATATCCTAAAAAAGCGCGTTCGCAAGGCGTATGATTACTGGAACGTAAATATCGCTCTTTCGCTCGCGGCCTTCGTGCTGTTTTGCGTATTGATTGCGGCGGATAGATACGATATGGCGGTGTTTATGCTGATTTACGGATTTTTGTTCGCCTTCATCGCAGCTCATCTTTACAAGATTGCGCCGTTTCTCATCTGGTACCACTACATAGCGCCCTTTGTGGGTAAAACAAAGGTGCCGCTGCTAGATCAGATGATACTTAAAAAGCCAGCATATATCGGTATCGGCTTTAATGCTCTTGGGCTTGCGCTCTACGAACTTGGCGTCTGGCTGGAGATAAAATCGCTCGCGCGCTGCGGCGTGG
>CAUQJU010000037.1:0-8725 GCA_963518005.1 uncultured Campylobacter sp. | reverse complement strand
GTGCCTAAGCGCTGGCGCAAGCAGGACTGGGCGCTATCAAACGGCAGGCAAAATCTATCTCGCATAGGCGGCGAGCCGTCGTGGATACAGGGCGCGCAGGTGCCGACGTGTCCGATATGCGGCGAGAAAATGGAGTTTTTGATGCAGCTAGATAGCGGGCTTCCTAGCGGCGAGGACGGGGAGCTACTTTTTGGTAGCGGCGGGATACTTTACGTATTTTGGTGCGAGGAGTCGCTGGTTAGCGCTTTTTTTACGCAGTGCACGTGAGGCGGTTAGATCGCGCGTTTACGGAGCTAAATTTAGAACTAACTTATGCGGCTTGGCTCATGAGGGCATTAAAATTTAACTACGCCGCCAAGCCTTTTGGCATAGCGTAATTTTGCATAAATTTAAGGCTAAAAGCAGTCTAAATTTACGCGGCCAGCTAAAAAGTAAAAGCTTGCTCTAGCGCACCCCGGCAAAGCCGTTTTTAGATAAATTTAAACAAAAAGAATAACGATGAACTTACATTTAACTAAGATAGAGCCTTTTTGTGCCACCGATACGCAAAAAGAGCTTTTAAAGAAGATAAAAAAGATACAAAAATTTCGTATTAGACGATTTAGCGATAGCTATTTGCTAGAGGGCTTGCTGTTTAGCTTTTACGTCGAGGAGAAATTTGAGCCCGTAATGCTTTACTACGATGAGATAATTAGCCTGCCTTTTGACGAAAGCTTTCCTTTGTGGGATGATTTTTGGGATTTCTTGTCTATTTTTTATATCAATCCGCTATGTACGCAAGCGCAAAAAGAGGCGATTTTCGCGCGCTACGAAGAGGTTTCGCGTCATAAGGTATCAGCCGAGTTTGCGGATGCGCAGCTTCTTTTTACCGACTTTTTTAAAAATATCCTTTCTTTAAAAGCGGTCAAAGAGCGCGAAAAAACCTTGCAAAGAGCGCTAAAAGATAACGACTTGCAGCTTGAGTTTGCTATGCGTATGAGTCTGGTGCTATACCCTACGCGAGTAATCATCGCAAATAACGGCGAAAACAAAGCCCTAGAGGAGCAAATGCAAGCTACGGTAGATGAGCAGACTGCGGTTCTGCGCTCGGGCAAATTTGCAAAATACATATAAAAAGCGGTAAAAACTAAAATCAAATTTGATCCGCGCACTACGTCTTTGGCGACCGTGCCGACCGTAATTTAAATTTAAAAAGAAAATAAGCGGTTTTGCGATTGCGAGATTTGTCTAAAATAGGGCAAAATCTATAACGGCAAAATTTGCGCTTTGCTCGTGCGGTAGCAGAGCGAATTTGCAAAAAGCATAAATCTTTTGTAAAAGAGCGCGTAAATTTAGCTCTCACTCCTAAGCACCGATGTAAATTCGGACGTCTGGAATCAAATTTAACTCTTTAAAATGCTAAATGTGATTTTTGAGATACCCTAAATAAACTCGGCAAAAAATTTGCGCTACGGCTGATTTTAGCAAGACTTTGCGGCGATACGGCGCGCTAAATTTTGCGGAGCGCTAAAATCAGCTTTAAATTTATGCGGTTTAAATTTAACCGCCGTAAACCTCGATAAAAGCTTTTGCTTGATTTAGCGTTTTTGCTTAAATTTAAGCGCTTATTTTTAGCGGGCTTACGGCTTGGTCAAATTTACTTATACATACTCTTTTTCGCGCTTTAGGTCGGTGATTAGCAGAGGATTGTCCTTACGCATCATATCTATGAGCCGCTCTACGCGCTGCGTAGTCGGATCCTCGCGTAGCCAGTCCAGCTCACGCTGCGTGATACCCACCATCTGGAGAAACTCTACTCTGCCGTTTGGCGTGTCTATGCCGCCAAGCACCGGATCGGGCGCGAAGGCTACGCCTACTAGCTTGGTATCCGTATCAAGACGTATCGGCGAATTTGCCGGCATGAAATGATATGCCTCGAACCATTTTTTGCTTGTGTGGACGTATTTGGCGAGATTTTGCATGACGGATATGACCCAAAATGGCTCGTTTGGAGCTACGCCGCCGTTGCCAAGATCCGAGTTCGGATCGTCCGCAAACGGCGCGACGCGCATGCTAAACTCAAATCCCCATCCGCTAAATTCTTCCTGCGCGCTTTGCGGATCGTAGTAAAGCTCGCTCATGCCAAAGCTCACGATATGGCGATGAAACGCGCTATCCTCGCAGTCAAATATACTAACGCCCGCCAAATAATCATCGCCGCCCAAACTCGCATGTAGCCGCGACGGATAGTGGCGCTCGTTTGCGGGGTCGTAGATTTTTTCCAGCGCGCCCTCTATCGCGTCCCAGCCGGGCGCGTCGTCCTCTTCAAACATCGCTTCATACTCTTGCGTCGTCATTTTTATTTCCTTTTTAGTAAATTGCATTAAGCTCGGACATTATATATGAATTTCGTAAATTCGGGGAGGGGGGGGTAAATAAATACAAAATAAACAGGCTACAAATGCAAGCGAATAAAATATAAAATTTACGCCTGCGATCTAGGCGTAAATTTCATCGACGATGGTATCTACGAAATCATGAGGGTTAAATTTTACTAAATCGTTCATCGTCTCGCCGGTGCCGATGTAGAGTATTGGCAGCTCCAGCTCGCGCGCGACGCCAAAAAGCGCTCCGCCCTTTGGCGTGCCGTCAAGCTTGGTGATGATGACGCCGTCAAGCTTCACGATGTCGTTAAAGGCCTTTGCCTGCGCTAGGCCGGCGTTGCCCTGCGTGCCGTCTAGGATGAGGATTTTGCGGTGCGGCGCGCCTGCGTAGGCTCTGTCTGCGATGCGCACGATCTTGCTTAGCTCGTTAGCTAAATTTGTTTGATTTTGCAGGCGACCTGCGGTATCTAGGATGACATTGTCTAGATTCTTAGCCACGGCCGAGCTTATCGCGTCAAAGGCGACCGCAGACGGATCGTGACCTTGTTGAGTAGCGACGATAGGCACGCCCGTTCGCTGCGCCCACTGACGTAGCTGCTCGATAGCTCCTGCTCTAAACGTATCGCAAGCGCCTAAAATAACGCTTTTACCTTCGTTTTTATATAAATTCGCAAGCTTTGCGATCGTGGTCGTCTTGCCTGCACCGTTTACGCCCAAGATGAGCTCCACGAAAGGCTTTGCGCTTTTTACTTCGCGCTCGTTTTCGTATATGAAGTAGGTGTTTAAAAGCCGCTTTAGGTCGTCTTTTTTGACCTCGTTTTGCGGCGGCAGATAGTAGAGGACCTCCTCGATGATCTCGTAGGCGATGTCGGCTTCGAGCAAGATCTCTTCTAAAATTTCCTTTGAGATTTTTTTATCGGCGGGCTTTGACGAGCGTATCGCCGTTAGCGTCTTATCAAGCCCCTTTTTTAAAAAACCAAACATCAGTCGATCACCTTATTTATATCGCTTTCTAGCATCTCTTCTGGCACGAGACCGACGTAGTGCGTAGCGTATTCGCCGTTTGGTTTATAAAGCACTATGTAGGGTATGCCTACCACGCCGCCAAGAGCCTTGGCAAATCGAGAATTACCCTCGCCGTAAGCGACGTCGAAATTTATCTTATATTTTTTCATAAACGCGTCTATTTCATCCTTTGATTTATCTTCCATTAGTACGCTTACGATTTTTAGCTTACCTTTAAATTTATCGTTTAGATTATTTAGATGCGGGATTTCGGCCTTGCACGGCGGACACCAGGTGGCGAAAAAATTAAACAAAATCGCCTCGTCGTTGCCTTCGACTTTAAAGCCTTTGTCGAATTTTTGCAGCGTCATCTTGCTCTCGTCCATTAGCGTTAGATCAAAAGGCGCTTCTAGGCTTGCGCTTTGACTCGGAACGGAAACGCTCTGGCTTGCTTCGCTCGTCTTAGTCTGGCTTGCTTCGCTTTTGTTTTCATCGCCGCAGCCGCCTAAAAATAGAGCTAAAAATGGTATAATCAGAAGAGTTTTTTTCATATTTTTCCTATTTTGAAATTTGGAAGAAATTATACATAAAATTTATGAAACGAGCGTTAAATTTGACAAAAGAAGATTTTAGGCGAGACGCCAAACGGATTTTAAAAAAAGAGGTTCAAATTTCGGCGCGAGCGAAACACTATAAGATGTTTAAGCCGCTTTTAAATTTGCTAACCAAGCTTAAAGCCAAACGGATTTTGATTTTTAACCCCCTTTCTTATGAGCCAAATTTTTATATTTTGAAACGCGAGCTAGCCAAAAAGTATGAAATTTTCGCTCCGTTTATGCTTGGTATTAGTTTAGAAATGGTAAAATCCAGGCTACCGCTTGTATCTCGGACGAAATTTGGCGTAAAAGAGCCGCTAAGCACCAAGATATTTAAAAAGCGTATAGACGTAGCCGTAGTTCCGGCTCTCGGGGTGGACGGAAATATGGCGCGAATAGGACACGGTAAGGGTTTTTATGATAGATTTTTTGCAAATTTGCCCTACCGACCTACCTTGATATTCGTTGAAATTTTAGACAATTTTACAAATGAAATCATATCCGAAGATCACGACGCTACTTGTGATTTTTACCTGACCCCGAGCAAAATTTACGTAAAAAGAGGAATCTATGATAGAAATTTTAATCGGCTTAGGAACAGGTGCGGCGGGCGCTGGCGTAGGCTATCTCATCGCTAAAAAAATCAACGACGCAAACTATAATATATTTTTAGAACAGGCAAAAGCAAAGGCCAAAGCGATAGAATTTGAGGCCGAACGCACGCTAAAAGACGCTAAAATCCAAGTCCAAGAGGCTGAATTTGAAGCCAAGAAAAAATACGACGATAAAACCGTAAAACTGCAAAAAGAGTACACGCAAAAATTTGAAGAAATCGGTAAAAAAGAGCAAACTCTGCTAAACGAGCAAGAAATTTTAAATGAAAGCAGGGCCGAGCTGGAAAAATCTCGAAATGAAGCAAAAAGCATGTACGAGGAAGGGCTTGGGTTAAAAGCAAGCTATCAAGCCAAACTGCAAGAGGCGCTAAAAGTACTCGAACACGCCGCCGGCCTAACGCAAGAAGAGGCGCGCGAAGAGGTGCTAAAAAAAGTAGAGGAAAAAAGCCGTGCCGAGATCGCTCACATCGTGCGAAAACATGAGGAGGAGGCTAAACGCGAGGCTAAAAAGCGGGTTAACTACATCCTGGCGCAGGCTACGTCGAGGTTTGCGGGAGAGTTTGCCGCTGAGCGCCTGATAAACGTCGTGGATATCAAAAACGATGAGCTAAAAGGCCGCATAATCGGCAAAGAGGGGCGCAATATCAAGACTCTAGAAATGGTTCTTGGCGTAGATATCATCATCGACGATATGCCTCACGCTATCACGTTAAGCAGCTTTAATCTCTACCGAAGGGCGATCGCGACGCGCGTGATAGAGCTTTTGGTGCAAGACGGACGCATACAGCCGGCAAGGATAGAGGATCTGCACAAAAAAGTATGCGAAGAATTTGAAGCATCAATCCTAGAGGAGGGCGAAAATATCGTCATCGACCTAGGCCTTAGCAAGATTCATCCCGAGATAATGAAGCTAATCGGCAAGCTAAAATTTAGAGCCAGCTACGGACAAAACGCCCTAGCGCACAGCCTCGAGGTAGCGCATCTTGCTGGCATCATCGCTGCTGAAACGGGCGGGGACGAAAAGCTAGCCAAAAGAGCAGGCTTGCTGCACGATATCGGCAAGGCCTTGACGCATGAATTTGAGGGTAGTCACGTTGATCTGGGCGCTGAAATTTGCAAACGCTACAAAGAACATCCCGTCGTCATAAACGCCATCTACGCCCACCACGGACACGAGGAGGCAACTAGCGTAGAAAGCGCCGCCGTTTGCGCTGCGGACGCTCTAAGCGCGGCTCGCCCGGGAGCGCGCAGAGAGGTGCTTGAGAGCTTCCTAAAACGCGTAGAAGAGATAGAAAACATCGCAAAAAGCAAAGAAGGTATCAAACAAGCATATGCGATAAACGCCGGTCGCGAGATCCGCGTCATCGCAAACGCAAAGCTCATAAACGACGACGAAGCGGTGCTTGTTGCTAAAGAGATCGCCGCAGAGATCGAGAGCAAGGTGCAGTATCCGGGCGAGATCAAAGTAAATGTGATCCGCGAAACTAGAGCCGTAGAAATGGCGAAATAGGTCAAATTTAGGTAAAAGATGAAAAAAATTTTATTAGCGATTTTTTGCGTTTTAGCGCTCGGCGCAAATGACGAGCTCGTGCTAAACGCGTCAAATTCTTTTACAAAGACGATGCGTAAAAACCCCGATGCGCCGGTTAAGGCTTTGCTTCAAAACGCAAAAGCGGTCGTTATCTTTCCGAGCATTACTAAAGTCGGCTTCGTGCTGGGCGGTATGCACGGCAAAGGCGTGATGCTCGTGGGAAACCCGTATGCGCCCAGCGAAATGATGGTCGTGGACATTAGCGGCGGTAGCATCGGATTGCAGCTAGGTTACGAAAATAGCGCGCTCGTGCTCTTTATCCTAAAAGATAGCCTCGTAGCTGATATAAAAGACGCCAAGATTACGATAAACGCCGACGCATCGTTTGCGTTTGCCGATACGGGTAAATTTTACGGAAAAGTGAGCGATTTTAGCTTCACCAGCGACATTTACGCCTACACCGACAACGACGGGTTTTTCGCGGGCGCGAGCTTTGGCGGAGCAGTACTTGCTAAAACAGGAGATACGCCGCCAAAGACCGATAGCTACGGATACAATGCGCTAATGGGCGCTATCTCAAAATATTAAAGGCCAAATTTGCAAGAGATGCTAACCTCGCTATCGACCTACGGGTATTTGGTAGTGTTTTTATATTCGCTCGGAGGCGGCATGGTCGCTATCATCGCAGCCGGCGTGCTAGCTCATCTTGGCAAGATGGACATAACCGTTAGTATCGTGCTAGCAGCCGCCGCCAATGCTATTGGCGATACTTTGCTTTTTTACGTCAGCAGGTATAACCGCGCGGCCGTGATGCCGTATCTAGCAAAACATAAACGTAAGCTTGCCTTTTCTCAAATTTTGTTTAAAAAACATGGAAATAAAATCATATTTTTTAAAAAATTTATCTACGGACTAAAGACTCTCATCCCGCTTGCTATCGGGCTTACGAAGTATTCGTTTGCTAAATTTAGCGTCATAAACATTGTTAGCGCCGTAGTTTGGGCGGTCTTGCTAGGGCTTGGCAGCTTTTATGCCGGAGAGGCGTTTGAGCGAGCGGGAAATTTTCTAGGAGAAAACGGCTGGTTGATGCCTGTCGGGATGCTTTCTTTGCTAGCTGCCGTATGGATATATCTAAAAAAAGCGACTACTAAAAAAAGGAGACAAGGATGAAAAAGCTACTGATTTCATTGGTGATTTTGGCTGCCGTGGTTTTTGGCGGGCTGAAATTTAACGCAAATAAGGTGGAGGAGAAGTATAACGAGGCTTTAAGTCTAATCAAAACAAACGGAATAGACGTCAAAAATAGCGTATTTGAAAGCGGATTGCTAAAATCTCACGCAAACTACGAAGTGATTTTTTCTAAAAAACGCATAAACGAGCTTATATCGCTTGGCGAAGAGTACGGCGCGCCTGAGGATATAGCGATAAAAATCGACATGAATATTTCACACGGTTTTGCCGGCTTGCTAGGTAAATTTGACGTCGTCGGGGACGCGGAGTTTTTAAGCGAGCCGTATAAAAATTTTATGATAGAGGCGTTTGACTCCGTAAAGCCTATTAAATTTCACTCTAGCGGCACCTCTGGCGGAGATAAAAAAATCGTCTTCGAGCTAGCCGGAGTACAAAAAGAGGTGGACGGCAATAAGGTAAATTTGGCAAAATCGTTTTTGATTTTTGATATAAACGGCGAGAAAAAAATCGCTGGAGTCTCTTTTACAAATGATTTTGTCGATTTTGCCGGTAAAGAAGGCGTTGCCATGAGGATAAAAAATATCGGCTACGACGTGAAGTACGAAACGCCGATCGAGCCGAAAATGATCTCAAAAGCGCTTGTAAATAGCAATTATAAATTTGAACTAGGCGGCATAGACGTTAGCTCAGGCACGGAGGCACTACAGATCGGAAAGATAACGAGCGACTCTAAGCTAACCGTGCTTAGCGATACCCTGACGCAGGACGATACGAGCACGATAGAAAAGATAAAATATGCAAAATATGAATTTAAAGATTTTCTAATTAAGTCTAAGTTTTCAAATTTAGATAAAGGCGCGATCGAGGATATTACGAATGCTAAAGGGGAGCCTGAAGCACAGCTTGCGGCTATAACGCAGGCACTGGATAAATTTATAAAAAGAGCGCCAAAAATGACGTTTGAGAATCTAAATTTTAAAAATGCTGCCGGCAAGAGCTACGTCTCAAATTTTGAATTTTCTATCGACGCAGACGGCATAGATAGTCAAAATCTGCTTGATAATATCCCGGCTGCTATAAATTTTAGCGGTAAAATCGAGCTTGATACGACGCCGGGAGAGTTTATATTCGGCGGCGGCGAGGAAAAAGAGGGAATAAATGCAATGCTCGTAAACGGCGGACTGTTTAAAGAAAACGGCGGCAAATACGTAACTATTTTTAAATACAATAAAAGAACGCAAGATTTGATCTTTAACGAAAATTTATCTTTAAAATCTCTTTTTCAATAAAATTTAGCATGCTTAGACAAATTTTTATGTTTGTTTAAGCATGTTTTCTATATACTTCACTTTCAGCTTCACAGGAAGTGAGTTTTTTAAATTAACACTGTTAAACTAATTAGTCAATCTTTGAAATCTAAACAAG